>DASQBW010000365.1:0-2071 GCA_035635015.1 Draconibacterium sp.
CAGTGGTAGTTGGTGCCGGATTTATTGGCCTTGAAATGGCCGAGAACCTTCATCATTTAGGCATGAAAGTTTCAATTGTTGAAATGGCAAAGCAGGTTATGGCACCGCTCGACTATGAAATGGCTGCAGAAGTACACCAGCACCTGAAAACTAAAAAGGTTGAGTTTTTCCTAAAAGACGGTGTCGCAGCTTTTAAACGTGAAAATGGTATTTTAAATGTTAGTCTGCAATCGGGGCGTCAAATTGAAACCGATCTTGTTATCTTATCTATTGGGGTAAAACCAGAGAATAAACTGGCGCGCGAAGCAGGATTAAACATGGCACCAAACGGTGGAATTATTGCCAACGAATATTTACTCAGTAACGATGAGAATATTTACGTTTTAGGTGATGCAATGGCTTTCCCCCATCCAATAACCGGGAAACTGACAAATATATATCTTGCCGGACCGGCCAACAAACAAGGGCGAATTGTCGCCGATAACATTGTAAGTGGAAATACCCGGAAATACAAAGGCGCAATTGCAACGGCCATTGCCAAAGTGTTCGACATTACCTTAGCATCTACCGGTATTCCTGAAAAAGCACTGAAGAGTGAGATGATGCCTTATACGGCAAATATTATTCATGGGGCATCGCATGCAGGTTACTATCCCGATGCATTGCCTTACACTTTAAAGATTCTTTTCCATCCGGAGAACGGGAAGTTGTATGGTGCTCAAATGATTGGGTATGAAGGTGTAGACAAACGTATCGATTTGATTGCCACAGTGCTGCAACATGGTGGCAGTATTTACGATCTTCAGGAAATTGAACACGCTTATGCACCGCCGTTTTCGTCGGCAAAAGATCCGGTGAACCAGGCAGGATTCGCGGCAGAAAATATAGTAAGTGGTAAACTTAAAATAGTGAGCTGGGATGAGATTCATAACTTTCATTCGGAGAATATTGTGTTGCTCGATGTTCGGACACAGGCAGAAAATGAACTGGGCCACATTGAGGGATCGTTAAATATTCCGGTTGACGATTTACGCGGACGGCTGGATGAGTTACCAAAAGATAAAAAGATAATTGTTTATTGCGGTGTTGGTTTACGCGGATATATTGCGTGCCGTATTTTAAACCAGTCTGGTTTTAACGAAGTTTACAACCTTAGCGGAGGATATAAAACCTATGAGCACTCGATTTGTAAACAAAGTAATGAAGATATTTTCGAGGCCAACTACATTACCAAAGATGACCATATTTACCGGGGGAAAGCGAATAAAGAGCAAGCTAATATTGAAGGTGCTCCTTTGAAAACCATTCAGGTTGATGCTTGTGGCCTGCAATGCCCCGGTCCAATTCTGAAATTAAAAGAGGAAATTGATCATTTGCAACCCGGTGAACGACTGGAGCAGGTTGCTACCGATATGGGCTTTATAAAAGATGTGGAGTCGTGGTGCAACATGACGGGCAATAAGCTGATTTCTGTTTCGGCTGAAAAAGGGAAGGTTAAAGCTCTGATTGAAAAAGGAGCAAAGGAAACGGATAGCTCAAAAACGAACGATACTCCGGCAAAAAACAAAACCATGGTAGTTTTTAGCGATGATATGGATCGTGCGCTGGCATCACTGGTTATTGCCAATGGTGCAGCAGCCATGGGGAGCAAAGTAACTTTGTTCTTCACTTTTTGGGGATTGAATGTGATTAAGAAATCAGATAAACCGCATGTTAATAAAGACATGATGAGTAAAATGTTTGGATCGATGATGGCGAAAGATGCCGGCGACTTGAAGCTCTCGAAGATGAACATGATGGGAATGGGAGCAAAAATGATGAAGAAACGCATGTTGGCCAAAAAGGTTGATTCGCTGGAAGATATGTTACAAACGGCGATGGAAAACGGCGTTCAAATGATTGCGTGCCAAATGTCGATGGATGTAATGGGCGTGCAACAGGAAGAATTGATGGATGGTGTTGAAATTGGAGGTATTGCTACCTATCTGGAAGAAGCCGACCAGTCGAATCTGAATTTATTTATTTAAAGAGATTTGCGCAGATAATACGAATTGGTGCAGATAGTAATTGA
>DASQBW010000366.1:0-5643 GCA_035635015.1 Draconibacterium sp.
GGTTTGGCAGGTTCTTATTTCAGGGCCTTTTGTGTCAACAAGGATTGCAATTTTATCTGAAACTGCACGAATATTGTCAACCATTATTTTCCCACTTTCGGTAGTTACATGGGCGGTATTAATTCGGGCCACATTCATGCCTGCATTATAAAGCGATTGCAGAAAATCTACATCACATTTATTATCTGATATTGTAGCAACAATTTTAGTTTGTCTCATTACATTAAAATTTTAAGGCCGCAAAAGTATAATAAAACCCGGTTAAACGGTTAATTCAAATTTAATCTGAAATTAAATTTAATAGAGAACTTATATTGTGTCAATTTACAAAACTTTGCACTGCCAATCGGTATGATTCAAGACCAAATCCCATAATGCATCCTTTACATACTGGGCCAATCAATGATTTATGCCGGAAATCTTCACGTGTAAGCGTATTTGATATATGCACTTCCACAACAGGAACTTTTATCCCGGCTATGGCATCGCGGATTGCAACAGATGTATGGGTGTAAGCCCCGGCATTAATTATTATTCCGTCAGCAGAAAAACCATGTTGGTGTAAGGTATTTATCAGTTCGCCTTCAACATTCGATTGAAAATAGGAGAACTCAACTTCGGGAAAAGCACTTTCCAGTTGTTCATAATAACTTTTAAAACTTTCGGTTCCATAAATCGATTTTTCCCTTACGCCAAGCAGGTTTAAATTAGGACCATTGATAATCAAGAGCTTCATTATTTCGATTTTAATATATTTTATAGTAACTTTATTCTGACAGTAACGTAATACTTTTTTGTTAAACATAGTTCAAATGTAATTAATACATTGCACTTGGTTTAAAACAGATATAAAATTAACCTTAATTTGGAAGATTATGAAATGGGAGGAATGCAAAAAGGGATATGAGAGTTATTTAAAGTTAGAAAAATCGTTATCACAAAATTCAATTGCAGCTTATATAAATGATATTAATAAGCTGCAGGACTTTTTTACCAATAACTTTAAAGGCGTTAATCCAGATAAAGTTGTTTTGAAACAACTTAAAAGTTTTGTTGAAGCATTAAATGACAAAGGCGTAAGTCCGCGCACACAGGCACGAACCATTTCGGGTATAAAATCATTTTATAAATACCTGTTAATTGAAGAAAAAATTACCAGTGATCCTACGGCTTTGTTAGAGTCGCCAAAGATTGGGCGTAAGTTGCCTGATATTTTGAGTATGGAAGAAATAGATACACTCATTAATGCTATTGATTTGAATAAATCGGAGGGGCAACGCAACAAAGCCATGCTTGAAACATTGTATAGCTGTGGATTAAGGGTTTCGGAGTTGGTTAACCTGAAAATAACTAACCTGTTTTTTGAGCAGGGATTTATTAAAATTGAAGGTAAGGCTGGTAAAGAAAGATTAGTTCCGGTGAGTGGAAGGGCGGTTGAAGAGATTAACAGATACATGTCAACCTACCGTAAAAACCTGCGAATTCATAAGGATAGTGAAAATATTCTGTTTTTAAACCGAAGGGGTCGCAAACTTAGCAGGGTGATGATTTTTACGATTATAAAAAACCTTGCTGCAAAAGTTAAACTCGACAAAAAAATTAGTCCGCATACATTCCGGCACTCGTTTGCTACCCATCTTATAAACGGTGGGGCCGATTTAAGGGCAGTGCAAGAGATGTTGGGGCACGAATCAATCTTAACAACAGAAATCTATACACATCTCGACCGCGATTATTTAAGATCGACTATACAACAGTTTCATCCAAGATCGTAGTTAAACAAAATAAATATTCAGGGAGCGTTACAAATCTCTTGTAACGCTCTTTTTATATTATAACAAACAATTAGATTAGCCCAAATTGGGTTGAAATCTATTGTTAAGATAATGTTTAATCGGCCTTTAAAATGGGCTAAAAGGTATTGTGTGCCCCCCCTGATTGGAAAAAAATGATATTTTTGTGTCCCGATTTAAGTAGACGAAAAATTGTATTATTAAGTTAATTATTAGGTAGTTATGGCAAATTTAGATTTAAGCAAGTACGGTATTATAGACGTACCGGAAATTGTTCACAACCCTTCATACGAGAAACTTTATGAAGAAGAAATGAATCCTGCATTGGAAGGATTCGAAAAAGGTCAGTTAACAGAACTTGACGCTGTTAACGTAATGACAGGTATTTTCACAGGTCGTTCTCCAAAGGATAAATACATCGTTAAAGATGCAACCACTGAAAATACAATGTGGTGGACATCTCCGGAATCTCCAAACGATAACAAACCTATTACCCAGGAAGTTTGGAATGACCTTAAAGCTACTACAACAAACCAGCTTTCAGGAAAAAAATTATTCGTAGTTGATACATTTTGTGGTGCAAACGAAGATACTCGTCTGAAAGTTCGTTTCATTATGGAAGTAGCATGGCAGGCACACTTTGTAACCAACATGTTCCTTCGTCCTACTGCAGAAGAGTTGGAAGCTTATGGCGAACCTGATTTTGTTGTAATGAACGGTTCTAAAACTTCAAATGCAAAATGGGAAGAGCACGGATTGAACTCAGAAGTGTACACTGTGTTTAACCTGACTGAAAAGATGCAGGTTATCGGTGGTAGCTGGTATGGTGGCGAAATGAAAAAAGGTATGTTTGCTATGATGAACTACTACCTGCCGCTTCGCGGAATCGCTTCTATGCACTGTTCTGCAAACGTTGGTAAAGAGGGTGACGTTGCTATTTTCTTCGGTCTTTCAGGTACTGGTAAAACAACACTTTCTACTGATGCTTCACGTAAACTTATTGGTGATGACGAGCACGGTTGGGATGACGAAGGTATCTTCAACTTCGAAGGTGGTTGTTACGCAAAAACTATCGACTTGGATAAAGATGCAGAACCAGAGATCTTTGGTGCAATCAAACGTAACGCTCTTTTAGAGAACGTAACTGTTGATGCTGATGGCAAAATCGATTTCACTGACGGTTCTGTAACTCAGAATACTCGTGTATCTTACCCAATTAACCACATTGAAAACATTGCCGTACCATCGAAAGCTGGTCATGCACAAAAAGTAATTTTCCTTTCTGCTGATGCTTTTGGTGTATTGCCTCCGGTTTCTAAATTAACTCCGGAACAAACTAAATACCACTTTTTATCAGGATTTACTGCAAAATTAGCAGGTACTGAGCGTGGTGTTACTGCTCCTCAGCCTACATTCTCTGCATGTTTTGGTGCTGCATTCTTAACATTACACCCAACTAAATATGCTCAGGAATTGGTGAAGAAAATGGAAGAGCACGGAGCTGAAGCTTACCTGGTAAACACCGGATGGAACGGTACAGGAAAACGTATCTCTATTAAAGATACCCGTGGTATCATCAATGCTATTCTTGACGGATCTATTGAGAAAGCTGAAACTAAAACTATTCCGGTTTTCAACCTGAATGTGCCTACTGCACTTCCTGGGGTTGATTCAGGTATCCTTGACCCACGTGATACTTACACTGATGTTAAAGAGTGGGAAGATAAAGCTCAGGATTTGGGTAGCCGCTTTGTTAAAAACTTCGTTAAATACACTGATAACGAAGAAGGTAAAGCATTGGTTGCTGCTGGTCCACAAGTTGACTAATTCAGATCAATCTTTATATACTAAACCTTCTGTCTTTATGGCAGGAGGTTTTTTTGTGGCTAATTTTTTAACGTATCTCGGATCGTTTTAACACTGCGTTGATTTTTGATGTGGTTGCTGTAATATTATAAAATAAGCGAAGTTGTTGTCGTTTTAAACCTGCCTCCGTTTTTTTTATTTGTTTTTGTAATGTCATTAAAAGTTCTGAAAGATCGGAAGAATAATCATTTTCATCTGTATCTGTAAGTTTTTTGACGAGTTGCTCAAAAAGAAGATCAATGTCCCGGTAATTTTCAATATTGGTTTCGCGATGTGCTCCAAGCGCTGAAATATGCGACAATAGCGCATGATTTAAATAGGTAATGGTTAACACATTTTCCATCGTTCCTTGTTTGCTTTTCGGCTCCTGTCGCATACTGTTCCAGGCTTGTGCCAACTCGTTATCGGCCAGGTGTGCCTCTCTTCTGGCAATACGGTATTTTAAGTCATCCTTACTTGGATTGCGATATTCCTGTGCAATAGCCCTGAAATAATTTCTGTTCTTTTCAAGTGCTGTAGAAATAAGTCCCGACATCCTTTGGTGTTGCCATCCCGGCCATAAAAAACGAATGGTGAGAAACGACAAGGTGGCTCCAAGTAGCGTATCCAAAAGTCTTGGAATCATTATATTTAATCCTCCATCGTTAGCGATCAGGTTAAAAGCACTAAGTACAAAAGTTGTTATAAATATTACGGCAATCGAATATCTTTTTCGTAGCCAGTAGAAAAATGCCATTGCCGATCCCAGCATTAATAAAACCTGTGCGGCAGGAGTTGTAAAAATCTGTAATAAGGCAGCTCCAATAACAACTCCGGTTGCGGTGCCAAGTAAACGCTCGAAAAGGCGACGGCGGGTGTCGCTGTAGGTAATTTGGCTAACAAATAAACTGGTTAGCATTACCCATTGTCCTTTGTCGAGATCAAGATAGATTTGAAGAATATATCCCAGAGCAAAAGTTAGGCTGAGCCGCAATGCATAACGCATCCGCGGATGACGAAAAGTGAATTGTTCTTTTAATCGCTGAACTGGTGTTCTTTCGTCACGCCGTAAGCGTGGAATTGAGGTTCCTTCGTTTAGATCGTCGAGGTATTTTAAGGAAAGATGTGAACGATGCAAATTATGATGTAGCAGGATAAGATCCTGGGCATCTTCGGCAGGCATGGTTTGCAGTTTGTCGTCGATAGCTTTTGATATCCATTCGAGTGCAGGCGGGTGACTGTATGAAGTTCCGGTTAGCATATTCTTGGCCACCAGTTGTAATGCATAAGCCAATTGACGAAGCATTTCGCCAAAGCCTTCTATAATTTCAATTTGCGCTTTGGTGTTTCCCAGTTTATCATGTCGATGGTGTGTGGATGCGGCACGTTCGTGAAGATTTTGTAAAGACATAAAACATTGCAAATAAGGATTTAAAGCTTGTGAATCCTTCATCTCGCTAGCATAGTTGTTTAATACATCTTTAATGCGTTCAAGTGAAGTTACTACATTTACATTCAGTAATGCTAGGTCTTTATTAATGTTTTCCTGATCTTTTTTCTCACTGGGGAAAAGCAGTGCCTTTTTCTCGAGGTAATCAGATAATGAGCGAAAACCATTTGCCATTTCCTGATCGAGCAGGCGCCATGGATTCCGAAAAATAAGTATCAACGTAAGGATACCATGAAAAAGTGCTCCGGCAGGCAGAAGGACAGCCTGCCAGTACCATGCCGGACTAATATCGATACCCAGCATTGCATAAATACCAACCAGTATAGATCCGAATGTAATGGCCCGGTAACGTTCCCCAATTCCACCAATTATTATAAAAATGATGGTGGAGAGTATAAAACCGGCGCCCAGAATCAAGGTATAATTGTTTAAAAGTCCAACTGAAAAACTCGAAATAAAAAAACTAAGAATGGTTATCGACAACGATTTTATGCGGCCTTTTGGGTGATCGTTGGTTTCCGAAAGTGCTCCGGCCAGTGCTCCTAATGCCAGTGT
>DASQBW010000367.1:0-4122 GCA_035635015.1 Draconibacterium sp.
AGCGTTACCACATTGAAAAAGCGACGCATGTAGCTTGTGAATATTTAAAAAATGCGTACGAAAAATTTGGGAACTGGACCACAGTTGCCGCTGCATACAACCGGGGCATGAACGGAGTTAACCGCGAAATGGAAAGGCAGAAAGAAGAGGATTATTACGACCTGCTGATTACCACCGAAACAGCACGTTATGTTTACCGGATAGTTGCTCTAAAACTCATTCTGGAAAACCCGGAGAAGTACAATTTTTTCATTTCCGATGATGAAAAGTACCAGATTATTCCAACAAAGGATGTTGAAATTACCGGTTCTGTAGCCAATTTTGCCGATTACGCAAAACAGCTAGGATTAAGTTATAAAGTGTTTAAAGATTTTAATCCCTGGTTGAGAGAAAATGAACTCACCTACTCAGGCAGAAAAAGATATTGGGTTCAAATTCCAGAGTAATCATTCCAAGACTAAAAGTGACCCGCATCCTGAACTAATCTTAAAACGCAGTTATGAAATGTTGAAATTGGTTCAGTTTGAAGAAATAGCTTAAAATGACAAAAACGAAAGCAGTTATAAATACAAAAATAGAATCCGACGGACTTGAACAGGAAGAGAAGATCGTAGTTCAGGGGGCGCGTGTTCATAACCTCCGAAATATTGATGTTGAAATTCCGCGAAATAAACTTACAGTCATAACCGGCTTAAGTGGAAGCGGAAAATCCTCGCTGGCCTTTGATACTATTTATGCCGAGGGGCAACGCCGGTACATTGAAACTTTTTCAGCTTATGCACGCTCTTTCCTTGGAAATATGGAACGGCCGGATGTGGATAAAATCACTGGTCTGAGTCCGGTAATTTCTATCGAACAAAAAGTTACTACCCGAAACCCACGTTCAACGGTGGGTACCGTAACCGAAATCTACGACTTTTTACGCTTGCTTTACGCACGTGCAGGCGAAGCCTTTTCGTACAACACCGGCGAAAAAATGGTGAAGTACACTGAGGAGAAGATTATACAACTGATTAAAAATGATTTTGCAGGGAAACGCATAAATATTCTTGCTCCGGTGGTAAAAGGGCGTAAGGGACATTACCGCGAACTGTTTGAGCAGATTCGACGAAAAGGATTCCTAACGGCGCGTATTGATGGTGAATTAACTGAGCTAATGCATAACCACAAGGTTGATCGTTACAAAAATCACTTCATCGAAATAGTTATCGATAAACTCGTGGTTGACGAAGCCAGCACAAAGCGTCTGAAAGAAAGTGTCCAGACAGCCATGAAACACGGACACGGAATCCTGATGATTCTTGACCACGATACTAACGATGCCAAGTATTATAGCCGTTTACTGATGTGCCCGTCAACCGGAATTTCATACAACGAACCGGCGCCGCATAATTTCTCGTTTAACTCGCCACAAGGCGCTTGCCCGAAATGTAACGGACTTGGCCGTGTTACCGAAATTGATCTCGACAAGATCATGCCCGAAAAAAATAAAAGTATATCAAAAGGAGGGATAGCCCCTCTTGGTCCATATAAAAATACGTTGATCTTCTGGCAAATTGAGGCTTTGGGCGAAAAGCATGGTTTTACTTTAAAAACACCTGTTAAAGATATTCCTGAGGAAGGATTGAACGAGGTATTGTTTGGAACCAACGAACGGATACAACTAAAAAATACACCGCTTGGAAGTAGCCTGAACTACATGATGAGCTACGATGGGGTGATAAAATATATTGACAGCCAGCGTGAGGAAAGTACTTCGAAAACAGCTCAGAAATGGGCCAACCAGTTTGTAAAAACCATTGAATGCCCCGAATGTAAAGGTATGCGGTTAAAAAACGAATCGTTACATTTTAAAATCGATGGCAAAAATATCTCAGAACTCGCCAAAATGGATATAGATGAGCTGGGTGAGTGGTTGAATGGACTGGAGGAGCGTATCTCAGAACGTCAACGAAAAATTGGAGTTGAGGTGATTAAAGAAATACGCGACAGACTTGGTTTTATGCTTGGGGTAGGATTAAATTACCTTGCGCTTGATCGGTCTGCGCAAAGTCTCTCAGGTGGCGAGTCGCAGCGTATTCGTCTGGCCACACAAATTGGTTCGCAGCTTGTTAATGTGCTTTACATACTGGATGAGCCAAGTATAGGATTGCATCATCGCGATAACCTGAAATTGATACAGGCACTTGAACAACTGCGCGATTCGGGCAACTCGGTAATTGTAGTTGAACACGACCGCGACACCATGTTGCATGCCGATCATTTAATTGACATGGGGCCACATGCCGGCCGTCATGGCGGCGAAGTGGTGGCTGCAGGAACCCCAAAAGAGGTGTTGAAATCAAGGTCGTTAACAGCCGATTATTTAAACGATTTAAAACAAATTGAGGTGCCGGCAGTTCGCCGGAACGGGAAGTCTGATATTTTTAGGATTACAGGTTGTAGCGGCAATAACCTGAATAATGTAACCCTTGAAATTCCGCTTGGCAAATTTATCTGTGTAACCGGTGTTTCCGGTTCGGGGAAATCCACCCTGATAAACGAAACTCTGCAACCCGTTCTAAGTCAGCATTTTTATAAATCGTTAAAAGATCCTTTACCATATAAAAAGGTGGAAGGTTTGGAATTAATTGATAAGGTGATTCGGGTAGACCAGTCGCCGATCGGGCGAACACCTCGATCAAATCCGGTTACATATACTAACATTTTTGGCGACATTAGAAGTTTGTTTGCGCAGTTGCCCGAAGCAAAAATTCGTGGATATAAACCGGGGCGCTTCTCGTTTAACGTAAAAGGTGGTCGTTGCGAAGAATGCCAGGGTGGCGGATTGAAACTTATTGAAATGAACTTTCTGCCTGATGTTTACGTGCATTGCGATAAATGTAATGGCAAACGATATAACCGCGAAACACTGGAAGTTCGGTACAAAGGAAAGTCAATTAGCGATGTGCTGAATATGACCATCAATCAGGGAGTAGAGTTTTTTGAACACATCCCGTCAATTGCCAGCAAACTAAAAACCTTGCAGGATGTCGGGCTCGGTTATATTACGCTCGGACAATCGTCAACAACATTGTCCGGTGGCGAATCGCAACGTGTAAAACTGGCTGCCGAACTCGCCAAGCGCGACACCGGGAAAACCATTTACATCCTGGATGAGCCAACAACCGGTTTACATTTCGAAGATGTGCGGGTGTTACTTGAGGTACTGAATAAACTGGTGGATAAAGGAAATACAGTAATTGTGATTGAGCATAATATGGATGTGATTAAAATGGCCGATCATATTATCGATATTGGTCCGGAAGGAGGCAAACACGGCGGAAAGATTCTTTGTGTAGGAACTCCCGAAGCAATTTGTGAGAATAAAAAATCCTACACGGCAAAATTCCTGAAAGAAGAACTGGGCCTGTAAAAAATATCGATTTGTTGGTTAGGGCTCCCCGCATTTTTCTAATTTTAATGCCAGAAACAGACACTTGTAAACAATGAATAACATTGAAATTTATTGTAGAAATACACATGCAACTCATGTTTACCCCATGGGGACTTCTCTTCTTGAAATTAGCAAAGATTTAAATATTAAACTCGGGAATAAGGTATGTGGTGCCATTGTAAACCACAAAGTAAAAGAACTCTCTTTTTGTGTAGTAAAACCCAAACACATTGAATTTATCGATTTTACGCATCCGGATGGAATTCGTATGTACATACGAAGTTTAATTTTTGTGCTATATGCCGCGGTAAAAGAAGTTTTGCCTCATGTTGCATTTAAAGTTCAAAACGGTATCAGTAACGGATATTTTTGCGAATTGCAGGGGCTTGAACGCGAGATATCAGAGTCGGATATTTTCGCCATAAAACAGGAAATGAAAGCCATTATTGAGGCAGATATTCCTTTTGTAAAAAAGGGATTGATTACATCGCATGCAGTCGACTTGTTAGTAAAACAAGGCCTCGAAGATAAGGCATTGTTGTTTGAACAACAGGGGGCAATGTATTCGTTTTTGTACTTTCTGAATGATCTTGGGAACTATTTTTACGGCAACCTTTTGCCATCAACCGGGTATATCTCGAATTATGGATTGATTCCTTATTTTGATGGTGTATTGTTACAAATTC
>DASQBW010000368.1:0-2561 GCA_035635015.1 Draconibacterium sp.
TCGCTTCCAGGTTTCCAACAAGCTGGCCATCAATCCGGATGTCGCTGCTGGCATTAATGTCGCCTTTAATTAATGTGCCTTCACCTAAAATATTGATTGCCTGATCGGGTTTTTCGCCAAACGTTCTTGCGTTTTGTTTTGCCATGGTTCTTAACTTGTTATCGTTCCTTTTAAAATGGGTGCTTGAAGATACAATAAAATGAATCTTCAGCAAAAAAATGATTCAGAATCACAAAAACAAAACGGTTATGTTTAGAAGCTATTGTATGAACTTATTTTGGATCGTAAGCCCACCTTAAATATGTGCTTCCCCAGGTAAAACCGGCACCAAAAGCTGCAAGAATTATGTTGTCGCCTTTTTTCATTTGTTTCTCGTAATCCCATAAACAAAGTGGAATTGTGGCGGCCGTGGTGTTCCCATATTTTTGGATGTTAATCATTACCTGATCTTTGCTGATTCCCATTCTACGGGCTGTAGCTTCGATAATACGCATGTTGGCCTGATGTGGAACAAGCCATGCAATATCTTCAGAACTGATGTTATGCTTTTCCATTATTTCAACGGCTACATCGGCCATGCTCGAAACGGCGGCTTTAAAAACAGCTTGTCCTTCCTGGTACAAATAGTGTTCTTTATTCTTAACGGTTTCCTCGGTAGCGGGTTTTAACGACCCTCCTGCTTTGATGTGCAGGTGGTGACGCCCTAAACCATCAACACGGTTAATGTAGTCGATAACACCAACATCTTCGGTAGTGGGTTCAACCAAAACTGCCGCGGCCCCATCGCCAAAAAGCGGGCAGGTTGTGCGGTCTTCGTAATTAATGATGGCCGACATTTTTTCGGCAGCAACAATCACTACTTTTTTATAGCGCCCTGATTCAATAAACTGTGTTGCGGTTGAAAGCGAAAAAATAAATCCTGAACAGGCCGCATTCAAATCGAAACTCCAGGCGTTGTGAATGTTTGTTTTGTGTGCAATAATATTGGCTGTGGCAGGAAGGTTCATGTCGGGAGTAATGGTTGCACAAATTAACATATCGACTTCTTCGGGCGAGGTGCCGGTCTTTTCCAGCAAATTTTTCACTGCCCGTGCTCCCATGTCGCTTGTTGCTTTTCCTTCTTCCTTTAAAATCCTTCGCTCCTTGATTCCTATGCGTTGCATGATCCACTCGTCCGACGTGTCAACCATTTTACTGATTTCATCGTTTGTTAACCGGTATTCCGGAAGGTAGGCTCCAACTCCTGTAATCGCTGCCCTTATGTTAGCCATTGTTCAAATAAAATTTGTGTTTAATGTTATCTAATTTGCTGGTGTTTTTTTACCGGGGATAAATGTAGAGCGAATTACAGGAGACTACAAAGAAATGCCAAGAGATATAGCGTGGGGAGGTGAAAAAATGTTCTTTATAGCAGAACAATTTATAACATTGTTCGAAAAATCAGAAAATGAGCGATGCGGGTGGATGTTCACAAAAAATCCATCTTCGGAAGATACCAAAGATGGATTATTGTTAGTTAACTCCGGAGCTTCCGGAATGCATATTTAACTATAATGCAATTTCTTTTTCAATTACTTGTTTACCTCTGTAGTAACCACATTCAGGACAAACTGTGTGGTATTTTACAGTAGTTCCGCAATTTGAACAAGTAGCCAGAGTAGGGGCAACTGCTTTGTAATGCGTACGTCTTTTATCCCTTCTCGATTTCGATGTTTTATGCTTTGGATGTGCCATTGTTATGTATTTTTAATTATTATTTTTTAAATTTTTTAATGCAGCCCACCGTGGGTCAATTTCTTCTTCATCGTCATCCGCTTCGTGCTGCGTAATATTGTTTAATCTGTCAATCATTTCCTGGTTACAACTGTTTTCTCCTTCTTCATCCGGATGAACATGCCGCAACGGAATACTTAGTGTAACGTATTCGTAAATGATTTGAGCCAGGTTGATAGCGTGTTCCTCAGGCAAAACCCAAATAACATTGTCGCCTTCTTCAAAGTCATCTTCTTCGCCAAATTTTACAAACAATTCGGTTTCTAAAGACACGTTTTGCTGATAGCTGTCAAGACACCGGTCGCACACAAGCACTAACCATCCTTCGAGTGCAATGCTCAATTTCAGAAATGCACTTCGTTTTTCAAGTTTAACTTTTACATCAACCTTTCCTTGATCAACCAGACTCTCATCAAAATGCTCAAAGAACTTATCGTTCACCTCAAATTGGTAATCGTGAAGGCCTTCTTTAAGACCTTTAAATTCAATATTATATTTGCTTTCCCAGCTCACGTTTCCAAAAAAGTGGATGCAAAAGTATAAATTTTTTATTAACAGATGAAGAATTCAGCGAAATATTTCGGTTTTCTTTCCAATTCAAAACCGTTAAACCTGAGCTCTTTGCAATAAAACGTTTTAATCGGTTTATAAACTTTAAAGTGATGGTCTGGTTATCATTCGGATTTTAACCACAAAAAACAGGGAAAGTTTATTTATTCAGTACAATTCGAAAAGTAGTTCCTTTGCCTACCTCCGACCATTTGATAAAGATTTTGCCGGTGTGATAA
>DASQBW010000369.1:0-4018 GCA_035635015.1 Draconibacterium sp.
ATTTCGGCCAGCATGTTGGAAAAAATATCGCGGTCTTCCGTGTCGATTATCGACTGAACCGGCGTACCAACTACTTCAACATTGTATTTTTCAAGAACTCCCGTTTCGTAAAGAGCAACCCCGCAGTTCAGCGCAGTTTGCCCACCGAATGCCAAAAGAATTCCCTGTGGTTTTTCTTTTCTAATTACCTCTTCAACAAAATGAGGCGTAACAGGCAAAAAGTAAATTTTGTCTGCAATGTCTTCCGATGTCTGAATGGTTGCAATATTCGGATTGATAAGAACCGTTTCAACACCTTCTTCTTTCAACGCTTTAAGCGCCTGCGAACCGGAATAATCGAACTCACCGGCCTCTCCAATTTTTAGTGCTCCTGAACCAAGAACAATTGCTTTTTTAATATGTGTTTCTATCATGATGCTTACTGAAATTACATTGAAAGATTATTTTTTCGACTCTTCGATATTTTTAATGAACTCATCGAATAAAAACTCGGTATCAACCGGGCCGCTCGATGCTTCGGGGTGGAACTGAGTTGAAAAGAATGGCTTTGTTTTGTGCCTGATTCCTTCGTTGGTTTCATCGTTTACGTTGGTAAATAATGGTTCCCAGTCGCTTGGCAACGTTTCTGTTGCCACAGCAAAACCGTGGTTTTGCGAAGTGATGTAACATTTGTTTGTTCCTTGCAGCAACACCGGTTGGTTGTGGCTACGGTGCCCAAATTTCAATTTATAGGTATCGGCACCGGCGGCACGCGCCAGTAATTGGTTACCCAGGCAAATTCCCATAATTGGCTTTTCGGCACCAATTACATTTTTAATGTATTCAACAGTTACATCACAATTTGCAGGGTCGCCCGGACCGTTTGAGATAAACAACCCGTCGAATTCTTCATTGGTAAAATCGTAATCCCATGGCACACGAATTACTGTGGCACCGCGCTTAAGCAAACAACGAATAATGTTGTTTTTCACACCGCAGTCAATCAATACCACTTTGTGTTCTCCATCTCCGTATACCTCGCGCTCCTTGCAACTGGCAACTGCTACCAGATTTTCCTTATTCGGATCGTAAAAGTCAATTTCATCTTCAAATTCGATTTTTCCTAACATCGAACCTTTCTCACGTAAAATTTTCGTTAAGGCTCTCGTGTCGATATCGAATAATCCCGGCACCTCGTATTCTTTTAACCAGTCGCTCAAACTTTTCTCGGCATTCCAATGGCTAAATTCAAATGAATAATCTGAAATTATCAGTCCGGAAATGTGCAATTTGTGCGATTCGTAATACTTGTGAATTCCGTTCTCTTTCCTATTAAAAGGAACGCCGTAATTTCCAATCATTGGATAGGTCGACACTAGTATCTGACCTGTGTAAGATGGATCAGTCAAACTCTCCGGATACCCCGTCATTGCGGTATAAAAAACGACCTCTCCGGCCACCGACTTTTCGCTTCCGAAGGATTTACCCATAAAAACCGTCCCGTCTTCAAGCGTTAATTTTGCCTGTTTTACTTTGTACATATTCCGATTTAATAATTAAAAAAAATGCGTTTGCCCTAAAATAGTTCAAACGCATTTCAGTTATTCTTTATACTTATTTTCAAATACACTTTCTCAGCCATAATGTTAAGAACATGATCTTTAAATCATTTTCAGCTGCAAAAATAGAAAATATTCTGAAATTCTTACCTGTACTTTTACAAAAATGTATATTTTTGCATCACAAATGAATATTTATTCAATGAAGAATAAGGTACAACGTCAACGTGAAATCAGAGAAATCATCCGAAATGGCAATGCACACAGCCAGGATGATGTACTGATTGAATTGAAGCGCCGGGGATTTGAACTTACACAGGCTACTTTGTCGCGCGACCTGAAAGTGCTACAGGTTGCAAAAGTACCGCATCCAACAAAAGGATATGTATATACAATTCCTGAAAATGTACAAAAAGAAAGGAGTAATACTGAACACATTAACCGGATTAATTATCTGGCCGATGGATTTCAGGACTTACAGTTTTCGGGTAACCTGGCTGTTTTAAGAACACTTCCGGGTTATGCCAACAGCATTGCAGCAGTAATCGACGCAGCCAGTACCTGGGAAATACTGGGAACAGTTGCAGGAGATGACACCATATTAATAATACAAAGGGAAGGAATATCGAAAAATGATTTGACAGAGGCACTGATAAAAATTCTGCCAAAACTAAAAAACAAATTGTGGTTCGAAGGATGAAGAATTTAAAAGACATAGAAGTTGTTATTGCCAACGAGAAGCACCTGAAATTTATTGATACAATAAACGATGCGATAGACATTGCATCGCAACAACGTGGAACAGGAATAGCTCGAAGAACGTACGAATACCTGGCTGAAAAGATGCAGCAGGGCAAAGCGATTATCGCGCTGGACGGAGATAAATTTGCTGGTTTTTGTTACATTGAAACATGGCAGGAAAAAGGATTTGTTGCCAACTCGGGGCTTATTGTTTCCGAAGAATACCGTGGAATGGGGTTGGCAAAAGAAATAAAAAAGAAAGCATTTGAGCTTTCGCGCAAGAAATACCCAAACTCAAAAATATTTGGTTTAACTACCGGTTTAGCGGTAATGAAAATTAACCACGAGCTGGGTTATCGTCCGGTAACATTTTCAGAATTAACCTTAGACGACCAATTTTGGAAAGGTTGCAAAGGCTGTATTAACCACGACATACTGGAACGAACAGGAAGGACAAAATGCCTTTGTACCGGGATGTTGTACAATCCGGAGTGGGAAAAACCAACTTTTACCAGCGGAAATGGAATCAGAAAACGCAGCCTGCTTGATCTCCTTCCAAAACGAAAGCTGGCGGTTGCAAAAGTGAAAAAGAAAAATTTGAAAAAAAATAAGTAGAGTGGCGGCTAGCTATTCGATGGACAGCTACAGACTTAAGTTGAATAACAAACACCGTCACTCTTTTAAAGATATTGAGACATGAGTAAAAAATTGGTACTGGCATTTAGCGGAGGTTTAGACACATCGTTTTGTGTAAAATACCTGAAAGAAGAAAAAGGTTATGATGTGTACACAGCAATTGCCAACACGGGAGGATTTTCCGACGAGGAGTTAAAAGCCATTGAAGAACGTGCACTGGCCCTTGGCGCCGTTGAGCACATTACGCTGGACGTAACCAACGAGTATTACGAAAAGTGTATCCGCTACATGGTTTTTGGTAATGTTTTGCGTAATAACACCTACCCTATTTCGGTAAGCTCCGAAAGAGCATTTCAGGCCATTGCCATTATTGAGTATGCCAAAGAAATTGATGCAAAATACATTGCTCATGGTAGCACCGGCGCAGGAAACGACCAGATTCGTTTCGACCTGACTTTCCAGGTTTTGGCACCCGAAATTGAGATCATTACGCCAACCCGCGATATGTTACTTACGCGTCAGTACGAAATTGATTACCTGAAGAAATACGGTTTCGAAGCCGATTTTACAAAAATGGAATATTCCATTAACCAGGGACTTTGGGGAACCAGCGTTGGAGGTAAAGAAACGTTAACCACTAATAAAAACCTTCCAGAGGACGCTTATCCAAGTCAACTGGAAGCGACCGTTGAAAAAATCATTGAGCTTGGTTTCGAAAAAGGCGAACTGGTTTCGCTCGACGGTGAGTTTTATGAAAACGGTCCCGATGTGATTCGTGCATTGGAAGATGTTGCATCGAAATATGCCATTGGCCGCGACACACATGTTGGCGACACCATTATTGGTATTAAAGGCCGCGTTGGTTTTGAAGCTGCCGCTCCGCTAATTACGATTAAAGCGCACCATCTGCTGGAAAAACATACGCTTACCAAATGGCAATCGTACTGGAAAGAACAGCTGGGCAACTGGTATGGCATGTTCTTACACGAAGCCATGTACCAGGAGCCGGTAATGCGCAACATTGAAGATTTCCTGGAATCGACACAGGAAAATGTAACCGGAAAAGTGATCGTAAAACTGAGACCATACAACTTCGAGTTGGT
>DASQBW010000370.1:0-2098 GCA_035635015.1 Draconibacterium sp.
TAGTCCTGACGAGCCTACCGTTCCGGCGGTTCGAAAATACCTCACCGAGTTTTTAAACGATGAGCGTGTTATCGATCTTCCCTATCTGCTTCGGAAATTTCTGGTAAATGCGATTATCATCCCGTTCAGGGTAAAAAACTCCACTAAATTATACCAGCAGCTGTGGACCAAAAAAGGTTCGCCGCTGATCTATATTTCTGAGGAATTGAAGGAAAAACTTCAGGAAGAATTGGGTGACAATTATGAAGTTTTTATGGGAATGCGTTACGGAAATCCGGGCTACAAAGCAGCTTTGGCAGCCATTAAAAAGAAAGGTTTTGAAAAGCTGATTTTACTGCCGCTGTTTCCGCATCATGCCATGTCAACAACTGAAACGTCGCTGGTTGCAGCTAAAAAAGAAATTAAAAAGCTGGGAATAAAATCTGACGTGTTTGAGGTTGATCAATTTTACCACGATCCAAAATTTATTGATGCTTTTACTGAGCGCATTCAACAATACAACTTGCAGGATTACGATCATATTATTTTTTCTTACCACGGTTTACCTAATCGTCATTTGGAAAAGTGCCATCCGGGAATTACAGTGGAAAATTGTAGCTGTCAAAATGCAATGCCGGAACACGGTGCCTTGTGTTATCGTGCTACAGTTTATGAAACTTCGCGTTTGTTGGCCGCCAAATTAAAATTACAACCCAAAAATTATTCGGTAGGTTTTCAGTCGCGCTTGTCGAAAAACTGGCTGACACCATTTACAGATGAACTGCTGGCAGAAAAGCTGGCAGAAGGTAAAAAGAAAATACTGATTGCTGCACCGTCGTTTGTTACGGACTGTTTAGAAACTACGCTGGAACTTGGCGTGGAATACGGCGAAGAATTCCTGGAAAAAGGAGGAGAAAAATTGCAGTTGGTTGACAGTTTAAACACCGAAAAAAGCTGGGTAGAAACATTGGCTCACTTGGTTCAAAAAAGTATTTCAGAATAAATATGCATAATCACGAGTGGCATCTTTTTTACACCTGCGTGGCAACCTTTGTGGTTTGCCTGCCGTTTGGTTACCTGCGCGGAGGTTTCCGCAAGCTATCGTTTTGGTGGTTTGTTGCCATTCATGCACCTGTTCCGCTAATAATTTTAATCCGAAAATTTTTCGACATCCAACTCAGCTGGGGTCTCGCTCCCTTTCTTTTCGGAAGTTTTTTCCTTGGCCAGTTTGTTGGCCGGAAAATCTATAGATTAAAACCCTGGCGTAAAAAGTAAACCAGGCAGCTACTTTACAAAAACAGTCTTTACATTCATAAATTCCTTGATACCGTGCACCGAAAGCTCGCGGCCAAAACCGCTGGTTTTTATTCCGCCAAAAGGTAAACGCGGATCCGATTTCACAAAATCATTCACAAAACAGGCACCGGCATCCAGTTCAATTTCGGCAATGTGTTCGCCTTTTTTAAGGTTGTTGGTAAATACGGCTGCTCCCAATCCAAACTCGGTATCGTTTGCCACACGAATGGCTTCTTCTTCATCTTTAACTTTTATTACCGGCGCCACCGGACCAAACAGTTCTTCTTCGTAAGCCGGCATTCCCGGTTGTACATTTTCCAAAATGGTTGGCGGATAAAAAGCACCTTTACGATGCGGAATTTCGCCTCCTATAATTACTTCTGCGCCTTTATTCACCGAATCAACAACCTGTTGGTGTAACTCGTCGCGCAGATCTTCGCGTGCCATTGGCCCCATTGTGCTTTCCTCGTCAAACGGATCGCCAAAGTGGGCCGCATTCATTTCGTGGGTAAAAAGCTCGAGGAAATGTGCGTAAACCGGCTCCTCAACAATAAAACGTTTGGCACCGATACAACTTTGTCCGGCATTTAGCAGGCGGCCTGCAGCACACTTTTTGGCAGCCATTTCCAGGTTGGCATCTTTTAAAATCAGATACGGATCGCTGCCGCCCAGTTCCAATACACATTTTTTCAACTCCATTCCGGCCAGGGCTGCCACACTTTTACCGGCAGGTGTACTTCCGGTAAGGCTCACTCCTTTTATCGCTTTATGTTTGATCACTTTTTCAACCATCGGGCTGCCAATCAAAAGCGATCGAAATACG
>DASQBW010000371.1:0-4370 GCA_035635015.1 Draconibacterium sp.
CAGAATGTTAAATGTCGGTGGATCAATACTTCCTTTATTAACAGCAAGTAGTCCACCCATTTTTAGCGTTTCTATCTTTTTCTTGTTAAATACCTCGAGCGTAAAACCCGCATCATTGCTTAATCTTTCAATTTCGCTGGAAAACTGTGTTGCCGTTAAATACGAAAGTGGTTCGTTTACCAAATCGCGTGCAGTAAATACTGCTTTGGTTGTATTTGCAATTTGCTGCACTTGTTCTTCTGATAGCTTATCATCAACAATTATGACATCTTCCAATAAACACGGTTCTTTTTCTTTTTTGTACTTGTCGAATTGGTAGGAGCTAAGTAATAACCCCTCAATAAAAGCGGGTAATAAATCTTCTTCGCAAAAATTTACCAGTTGAACAGATTTATTTCCTGAAGCTTTTAATGTTTCGTAAAGTTTATTGCCGGCAACTCTCGCCGTTTCTTTTTTCTGATAGTGTGCTTTAGTTTCATCTATCTTTGCTAAAAAGAACAATTCCGGATATCGGTGAATGGTACAGAAATCCTCTTTGTCCATTTTCTTTTCCAGTTGGGCCTGTTCTCTTTCTGTAAGTTTCAGGGAGGAAGCTTCTTCGGGCTTTTTAATCAGGCAAGCTGTAGAAATGGCAGCTGACAATCCGGATGCAATAGATATTTTTGGGATCATAATTTATTTTTTAGGCTAAAATAAGGATTTATCACAATCTACTTTTGTTCTGCTAACTGAAACAGCTGACAGCAAATTGTTAATATAAAAATTGCCTGAAAGGTTATGAAATAAAAAACGGGAACTGATTACCAGACCCCGTTTTTGGCTTATAATTTTTTGTTATTCATGTTCGCCAAAATAAGCATGTTCAAATAAATGCAGTTTTTCCCGCAGGGTGTCAATAATACTTAAATCGGTACTTTGTTTACTCTTCATAGCAAAAACCAGAATGTTATGCAACAACTCGAGTTGCTTTATGTAGGCCCGGTAAGCTTCATCATCGGCCGAAGAAGTTGGTTTTATTCGCTGATGTAAGAAGTACTGGCTAACAATGTCCTGCATTTTTTTTGCATGTTCTTCCTTGTTCATTACCCAACGAACCAGTTGATTGTAATCAGGCGTATCGGCTTTTGAAAGTTCGTTAATCTGGTTCATTGACTTCTCGATGGTTTCAATGTGTTCGTATAACAGGGCAATTCTTACGGAGTCGCCATAAATTCCACAAGGAATTTCGCAATGTGCTTTTGCTTTGAAACTTGAGAAAGTAAAAACACTTAAAATTAAGAATGCAGAAAGAAGTTGTGTAAAATTTTTCATTTTAATATTTTTTTGATTTATAATGCATTTAAATTAATAACTCTTTGTGTAACAATAAAAGAGGATTTTAGTTTGCCAGATGAACCAATTTCCTTTTGTTCTGGACTATAATTTGAATGCAACTTTTTTTCAAAAAAAGTTTTGACTTTTAAGAAAAGCTATTACTTTTGCATCGCTTTTGAAAAGCAAACGTTCTCACAACGGGAATTAATCTTCCCCAGTAGCTCAGTTGGTTAGAGCGGCGGACTGTTAATCCGTAGGTCGTTGGTTCAAGTCCAACCTGGGGAGCATCTTAAGAAAGCGCTTAGAATCTTTGATTCAGGCGCTTTTTTGTTTTTATACACTTTCTTAGAAATATTTCACATTCTTCATTTTTAAGCTGGTTTGGTTGCAAAAGGTAAACCAAGAGTTAAACCAAAATTTATCATGAATGCAACAATTAGCGTTATCTGTTACAAATCCAAAACTCTGGCAAATGGCGAGCACCCTCTAATGGTTAGGATTGCCAAATCTGGCAAGAAATCATATAGGAGCTTAGGACTCTCAATTGATCCTAAATACTGGGATTTCAATAAAAATAAACCCAAAAGAAATTATCCAAACAGAGAAGAACTTGAAAACCTAATTACAGCTAAAAAGGACGAATACAGAAAAACAATTTTAGAGTTAAATATTACCCAAGATGATTACACTGTTGAGTCGTTAAAAGACAAGATTGGTAAACCAAAGATGATAAAAACGGTTAACCAAGTCTTTTTAGAATATATTGACGACCTAAAGAAATCAAGAAGGATACGTTATGCAGAGTCTTGTAAGCTGGTTTATAACTCCCTAATCCAATTCAATAAACATTTAAATATATACTTTTCAGAGATCGATATTAAATGGCTTCGTAAATATGAAAAATGGCTACGGTCGCAAGAATTAGCAATAAATACTATTGGCATACGATTTAGAACGCTACGGACTATCTATAATTATGCAGTAACCGAAAAGCACGTAAGTTCTGATTGCTATCCTTTTAAAGCATTTAAAGTAGCAAAGTTTCAACAAGCAACAGCAAAACGTTCACTTACCAAAGCGGATATTGATAAAGTAATCAATTATGATGCTCCTAATGTAAAAATACGCCTTGCTATTGACATATTCTCATTTTCTTATCTAATGGCTGGAATTAATTTCGTTGATATTGCCAACCTGACCGTTGAAAACATTGTAGATAATAGACTCATTTATTCCAGAAAGAAAACAGGAAAGCTGATAAAGATACCTTTTCATATTAAAGCCTTTGACCTAGTAGATAAATACAGCAATAAGGACAGAAAATATTTGTTTCCAATACTTTTAAATTCCCATCGATCGGAACAACAAAAAGCTAACAGAATAAATAAACTTACAGGAAAGATTAATAAAAGCCTTAAGGAAGTTGGTAAAGATTTAAATTTACCTATTAAGCTGACAACTTACGTTGCTAGACATTCTTATGCAACAGTTTTGAAACGGGCTGGTGTTTCAACATCATTAATCAGTGAATCTTTAGGGCATAGTTCAGAAAAAGTAACACAGTTTTATCTGGACAGCTTTGAAAACAAACAGTTCAATGAAGCAATGAAACATTTACTGTAATTTATAAATAGTTGATTGCTTAGTGTTGTACATTGCGGATTCAATAGCCGCCTTTCTTTTCAAAGAACGACACCTATTCGATTAATGAATAGGCAAAATCATAAATAAACGGAATAGCTCATTTATGTAACTGAGAGAGCGAAGCTGTGAATAAAATCCAATAAATTAAACTTTGCAATTCTAAGGACTAACGACTGCTCAAAATCCTATATAGCCTTGAAAACAAGCATTTCAATGAAGCGATGAAACATTTATAATGAATTTAAATATAGTCTACGAAACAAGTCAGTTAAAATTATTGCGTTAGAAAAACTGCTTATATTGTTCGATTTAAATAAATTAGGATAACTTTGATTAACATATTAAGTCACAGCTGAGATTAAGTGACTGCTCATCTAACCCTTTTGAAATATATTGTTATGAGAAAAGATAAATCAGCGAGTTTGGCGGATAAGTTGTTTCCACAATTATCAGAATCTGATATTGAGATTTTAAACATACCTCCTGAAAAAAGGCGATTAAGCACTGAAACCTATGACTTCACAGTGTCAACGATTAATGACTACATCAATTCAGACCATATCGTAATTCCAAAGTTTCAGCGAGGTTACGTGTGGAATAGAGCACAAGCTTCTAGATTAATTGAATCTTTAATTATTAATTGTCCAATCCCGGTAATATTCTTATCTCAGAATTCAGATGAAACATTAGCCGTTATTGATGGCAATCAAAGATTAAACAGCGTGAAACTATTTTTGGAAGATGATTTCCAATTAAAGGGTTTAACCGCATATCCCGAGTTAGAAGGATTCTATTTTTCAGAACTTGACCCTAGGTTTAAAAGGCACATTATTAACCGTACAATAAGGTGCATCGTAATTTTAAAAGACACTCATCCACAAATCAAATTTGATGTTTTTGAACGGTTGAATACTGGCTCTGTTAAGCTAAATCCACAAGAACTACGTCATGGAATTTATAATGGAAAGCTCATGGAATTGATCGAAGAGATCAGTAAAAATAAAACCTGGCAATCCGTTTCCGGTACAAAACAGAATAAAAGAATGAAAGGTGATGAACTAATTATAAGATATTTTGCATTATCAGAAAATTGGCGAAATTATTCTAAACCTTTAAGCGGATTTCTTAACAATTATGCGGAACAGTACCGAACTCCTACAGAGGACAAATTATCTGAACTCAAAGAAAGTTTTTTTCAAACATTTAATGTTTGTCATGAACTGTTTGGGGATTTAGCCTTTAAAACATTTAATAAGGATTTTAAGCAATCTAAATTTAATGCGGCACTTTATGATGCACAGATGGTTGCAGTTTTTGAAACCGGGTTAACAAAGAAAAAAGCAAAGAATTTAGAAAAGAATAAGGTTCTAAATAAACTAAGGGATTTAATTCATGAAGAAGAACTAACAAAA
>DASQBW010000372.1:0-2001 GCA_035635015.1 Draconibacterium sp.
ACGGCAGAATTTCCTGATGTTGTTATTTTAGATAAGGTGTCAACAGCTCACGGAAGAACCCCTGTAAAAACGGCAAAAGATGAACACATATTCTATTCAGATAAAAGGCAGGCCGATCATCTCTATGATGTAATTGTGAATGCGGATTACATGATTAACGTGGCTTGTTTGAAACCTCATTACAGGGCAGGAATAACACTCACTGCAAAGAACCATTTCGGTTCACAGGGAAGAGAGGGTGCGTACCATCTTCATTACTCCCTTGTTGCCCCTATTAAGGCAGCACTTCCCACCAATGCAGGTTATCATAAATACAGGGTTTTGACCGACATAATGGGGAGTAAATATTTGGGGAGAAATACAGTGCTTTTTGTGGTTGACGGATTGTTTGGCGGAGGGACTTCAGAAGGGGGAGCACCGGTAAAATATTACATGCCACCATTTAATTTTGACTGGTGCAACTCGGTCTTCATTTCGCAGGATCAGGTAGCACTTGAATCGGTATGTTTTGATTTTTTAAGGAGAGAGTGGGATGGTTCTATAAGTCATGATCCCGTAAATAATGATTATGAATCAGTTATGATGCCCAACGTTAGGGGAGTGGATGATTATCTTCACCAGGCAGCTGATTCTTTAAACTGGCCTGAAGGCATAATCTATGACCCGGACAACAGCGGGAAACCAATGCCGAGCCTTGGGGTACATGAACACTGGAATAACCCGGAGAATAAACAATATTCAAAAAATCTGGGGAAATCTTACGGAATTGAACTGGTATCAATTCCTGAAGATCTTGTAGGACCTGGTGCGCCTAAATTACACGCCGGAATAAGTGCCGATAAAATTAAAGAGTTAGCTGATTATGACATAACATTGAATCTCTCAGAAACTGCCGATAATACTACACAAGGTAGTACAGCAGGAACGACAATAATAAATACCAACTCCGGTAATTTAATTTCTTCGGTAGATGTTCGCTCTATGGAAGATTTTGACGGGAAAAAATTTCTCGCAGTCGTGGATAACGGTAATAACCAAAAAATCTTTTTAACGGATGCAGGATTGGCAAGCGGGGGATTTAGAGGATTTAACCGTTATGGTACGAATGATAAAATTCCTGAGAGTGGGCTAACAGATATGAAATTCGAAATGACTCAGGATGGACCTTCTATATGGCTTGCCTCTCCGAAAGGAGCATTTTTAGCCACACTTCCGCTGAGTGCCAATTCCTCTGTAATTAATTATAACCATAAAAATTCAGAGATATTGAGTGATACAGTGAGTTCAATAGCCATTGGCAGAGATAATATACGATGGTTTGGAACTCCAAAGGGAGTCTCAGCATTGAATGATGAAAAATGGCTTACCCCTGACTATGAAGCGGATTATCCTGAAGTATTGTTTGACTTGTTCCCGATTACTACAATCACTGCAAGCAATATAGGAGACACCCTTTATGTTGCCACTGAGGGAGCTGGTGTTGCACGGTTATATAAGAATGATGTTGATGCGATATCAAGTGCATCGCCTTATGCAAACTGGGAGACCATCAGACTGCCATCTGACAACATTTACAGTATTTGCCTCAGCACGGACGGAGCACAGTGGTTTGGAACGGACAAAGGAATAGCCCGGCATACCGGATCAGTGACCATTGAAGGCTGGGACGTATTTACAGTTGAAGATGGGCTTGTGAATAATTTTGTACAAACGATTGAAGAAGACCTTGAAGGCAATATGTGGTTTGGGACAAAGGGAGGAATATCGGTTTATAATGGTTCAGAATGGTTTTCATTAACTGTTGATGACGGACTAATAAGTAATAATATTTTAGACATCCTGGCAGATAAAATGGGCTCCATATATTTGTGTACCGACAAAGGGATTATGGTATATCAAATGGGTGGAGCATTAACTGTTTATAAATAAATCGACGAATTTGGTTTTGTCTTAATTATTATAAATTACTCAATAAAATATTTATATACAAAATTACCGGTG
>DASQBW010000373.1:0-4257 GCA_035635015.1 Draconibacterium sp.
TATCTTCAGCAAAACCTCTGCGCGAGATGATTGCGCAAACATCTTTTGGATAAACATCCTTAGGATCTTCCAAATATTTTAAATCGTTTTTTGCCCATTTGAAATGAGGTTTCCACCCTGTTATAACAATCCATTCATCATTTTTAATTGCTTTTTCGAGGCTGGCAACCATTGCCGGTCCACTTGAGGTAATTTGCTCAAAGTCTAAACTATAAGCTTCAATAGCTTTCTCAGTATTAGCATGTATGCCTGCACCACTACCTATTCCGATGATCTCACCATCAAACTTGTCGTTATTCGCATTTAATTCTTCAATAGAGTTAATGGTAACATAAGAAGGAACAACCAAGCCTGTAGTACCGTTACTAAACGATTCGCCAAGTTTTACCAGTTTATCACCATAGTCGGCCCAATAATCTTTGTGCGTGTTTGGCAACCATGCATCTAAAAATACATCACCTTTCGAATCTTCTTTGGATAATTCGCCATAGATTAGTCCCGGCTCAAGGTTTGTCATTTCAACATCAAAATCGTTGGCTTCAAGCGCAACTTTTGCCAAATGAGTAAATGCAATACCTTCCGCCCAGTTTGGATATAAAATGGTTACTTCTTTTTTCTCTACTTCAGCAGATTTTTTTTTCGATCCGCTGTTTGAACATGACGTAATTGCAAACAGTAAAGTTGCAGCTACAAACAGAGTTCCTAATTTTTTCATTTTAAGCATAATATAACTTTTTTAAAGATTTATAATTTATTTTTTAGCAACAGCCTGAGTTATACGGTCTAGAATAATGGCCAGCACAACAATTCCAAGTCCCGATTCGAAACCTTTGGCAATATCGTTTTGCTGAATTCCCTGGTAAACAATAGCTCCCAGTCCTTTTGCACCAACCATCGATGCAATAACAACCATCGACAGGGCAAGCAGAATTACCTGGTTTATACCGGCCAGAATAGTTGTTTTTGCCAGTGGCAATTGTATTTTAAATAGAATTTGTTTATCGGTTGCTCCGAAAGCATGACCTGCTTCAATAACATCGGCGGGTACATTTCGGATTCCCAGACTAGTTAAACGCACAGCCGGTGGCAACGAGAAAATAACCGTTGCAATAACACCAGGCGTATTTCCAACACTAAAGAAGAAAATAGCAGGGATTAGATAAACGAATGCCGGCATGGTTTGCATTAAGTCGAGAATTGGACGGATAATAGCATTAGCCATGTTGCTGCGTGCAGCCCAAATTCCCAACGGAATACCAAACAAAAGCGCGATAATAGTAGCCACAATAACAAGTGTTGTGGTTTGTATCGCTTCTTCCCAGTAACCCATTGCCCAAATTAGCAAAAGACCAAGCAACACAAACAGAGCCAGACCAGCACCTTTTTTAAAACCTTCTTTTTTAAAGGCAAGTTTTCCGGCGTTGGCATAGTAAGCACCAAAAGTAACAAGGGCAATAATTATTAGGAATGGGATGGCAAGAAATGTGTCGTTTAAAAAGTCTACTGTCCATGATATTACATCATCGATAGCTCCCCATAATCCCGACAAGCTTTCTTCCAGTACATTAATTCCCTTTTCTATAAATGTTCCTATGTCAATTATTTTTTCCATACTATAGTTCGTTAGCTTGTTCTTTCAATTCCTGCACTTCTTTCTTTTCGAAGCGCGTAGCCTCAATAATCAACGAGGTTTGTGTAACCAGCCCCAGGAATTTTCCTGTGTCTTCTTTAATTACCACAAGCGGATGCCTGATTCCGGTTATTAATGGTAGCATATCCTCAACCGTGTAGTTTTTGTACACACTTGGTACATTGGTATTTATTGCCTTCTCAATCGATTTTTCGTTAGCAGCTTCCAGCTTCAAAACATCCTGCAACCAAACATGGCCAAGAAACTTTTTGTGTTCATCGATAACCGGTAATTGGTCGACAGCAATTGACCGCATTTTACGAACAGCACCTTTTGGCCCGTCTTTATGAACTTCGAGCGAGGTATGCTTTTTAAACATCAAGGTTTCGGCCGTAATAATGGTTTTTCTGTCCACCTTTTCAACAAAAGCCTCAACGTATTCACTGGCAGGATTGGTAAGAATTTCTTCGGCAGTACCAATTTGCTCTACCACACCATCTTTCATAATGGCAATGCGGTCACCAATTTTAATGGCTTCGTCAAGGTCGTGGGTAATAAATACAATAGTTTTGTGCAGCTTATCCTGAATCTCCAACAACTCGTCCTGCATATCTGATTTAATCAGCGGATCGAGTGCCGAAAAGGCTTCGTCCATAAGCAGAACAGCCGGATCATTTGCAAGTGCACGAGCCAAACCTACACGCTGTTGCATACCGCCTGATAACTCTGATGGATACTGCGCTTCATAACCTTTTAAGCCAACTGTTTCCAATGCTGTTTTTGCTCTTTCATCACGTGCGGCTTTTTCTTCGCCACGAAGTTCCAAACCAAATCCTGCATTCTCTAAAATGGTACGGTGGGGGAGTAACCCAAATTTTTGGAATACCATACTCATTTCTGTTCTGCGGGTTTCAAGTAATTCTTTATTTGATTCACGCGTTATGTCGTGATCATCAAATATTACTTTCCCGGATGTTGGCTCGTTTAAGCGGTTTAAGCAGCGAATTAATGTTGATTTTCCACTGCCTGAAAGCCCCATGATAACAAAGACTTCACCTTCTTTTATATCAATGCTGGCACGACTTACACCAACGGTGCATTTCGTCCTTTTCAGAATTTCGTCTTTTGAAACACCTTGCTCCAATAGCTTTAGTGCCTCTTGCTTACGTTTACCAAAGATTAACGTTAAATCTTCGATTCTAATTTTTATTTTTCTTTCTTTAGGCATGATTCCTTTTTTTAAAAGTAATATCCAATATTGATATTGAACCTTTTGTTCCAATCCGGATCTTCAACACCTGATCCCAAACCTTTACCAAACGATTCGGTTAACCATGGCTGGTTTTTACCCATTGCATAATCCACGTAAGTATAAACCGGACCTGCGCTAATAAGGAATCCCGGAATTAAATGTTGAGTATCAAAAAAGGCTTCCTCTTTTTTGTCGATTAATGTGTAATCCACATAAGGCTGGATGCTTGAAATCGGCCCAATTTCTACAGGAATTGTGTATGCCAAACCAACTACATACATATTTGAATTGGAAGCAACGCCGCCTGTATAATCGTCTCCGCCAAAATATTCATAACCATAAGCCCCCATTTGAACAACATCAAGTTCTTTTCCGTTGTCGGCCACAGCTTTGTAGTTATAATTGATATACTCTGTTTTTAGGTTAAAGTTACCGAAGTTCCCAACCACGTGAGCTGCAAAAGCTGTTGACGCCTTTGCTTCGTCTAAAACAGAGTTATAAATACGGCCAACCTGGCCTGACAAACCAACTTCCCAACCTTCTGACACTTGAACGGCAAGCCGTGCATTAAAATGGTCGAGCTCGCGCAAGCTTGCCATTGTTGTAACAACGGAACCATCTTCAGCTACATATGCTCCATTCCCTGGAACGATGTCGTATGAATAACGTCCCGGACCGGCATTTCCGAAGGTTACATCCCCTCCGTATTTAGGACCTTCAGGCTCTGCCTGACGAAAATAAGCAAGCGAAATTTCAACTTTATCACTTGGATTAATGTCAAAATTAATCCCCATATCGTAATCGTCTTCCAACCCAACGTAGTATGGTCCCTGGAACCACCACGAGTGTGATGCGTAAGTTAAAATACCAAATGGAACCTGCGTTACACCTAATTCCATATATAACTGATCTGAAAATTCGTAACCTAAAAATCCGTGGTGGATAAAGTGGGTTCCAAAAGTCGGATAAAACCGGTATTCAAAACTTAAATCAATTCCACCCATTGATCCATCCACGTTTAAACGCCAAGTATCCCAGGTAAACTGAGGATTCAAATTACTTGCTCCACTTTCGTAATTTGTTGAAAGGAGATTAAAACGCATGGCTCCTCCAATTTTAAAGCCATCGTCTTTTTCTTCCTGTGCGAACAAAATTGAATGAGCAAAAATTAGAATAAACAGAAGTAAATTTCTTTTCAAATTCATAAAAAATACTATTAGTTAATAATGTAAATAATTGACTTGTAGGGTTTTGACTTAAGTCAAAACGAGAATAGAGTAGAAACCACAGTGGCAATTACATTACCGGTGGTTTTTTCGGATTACCTGTTAATTGGGTATAATTATAGAAGAGAATCATTGAGTTGTTGTATAAG
>DASQBW010000374.1:0-2421 GCA_035635015.1 Draconibacterium sp.
GAGCATGGATTAAAAGAGCAGAGTATGGCAACATCAACTCAACCTATGGGTGGGGAATCGACCATATCAAGCCAGTATCGCAAGGCGGTCGCGACCCCCTTATTAATTTACAACCACTACAATGGGAAAATAATCGCCACAAGGGAGATAATTATCCGCATTGGACGTGTAAAGTGAAAGCATCGTAGTAATAAACCAATAGGAGTGCGCTTAGGCGCACTCTTTAAACTAAAACAGATAAATTGAATAAAATGAGTAATAAATTATCACAAACAACAATTAACCAGCAAGTTTGGAAAGCCTGCGATACCTTCCGGGGAACTATTGATGCATCGCAGTACAAAGATTACATATTAACCATGCTGTTCCTGAAGTACATCACCGATGTAAACAAAGAGAAAAAAGAGGAATACATTAAAAAGTATAATGGCGATATGCAGCGTGTTGAACGTGCGTTAAAACACGAACGTTTCAAAGTGCCGGAAGACAGTTCGTTTGATTATATATACGAGAATAGAAATGAAGCCAATTTGGGTGAGCTAATTAATATTGCGTTGGAAAACATTGAAGAAGCCAACCTCGCGAAGCTTGAAAAGGTGTTCAGAAATATCGACTATAACTCAGAACCCAATCTTGGTCAAACCAAAGACCGCAACCGGAGATTGAAGAACCTGCTAAATGACTTTGTGGGCTTAGACCTTCGACCATCGAATTTGGAAGGAAACGATGTTATTGGCGATGCCTATGAGTATCTGATAGCCAACTTTGCATCGAGTGCCGGTAAAAAAGCCGGGGAGTTTTACACACCATCCAAGGTGTCAACTCTACTGGCAAAGGTAGTTGAACCAAAAGAGGGAGACAGAATTTGCGACCCGACATGTGGTTCCGGTTCTTTGTTATTGAAAGCAGCAAACGAGGTGGGTAGTACCAATGTATCGTTAAGCGGTCAGGAAGTAAATGGTAGTACATGGGCGTTGGCTCGTATGAACATGTTCTTACATGGTATGGATAATGCAACAATCGAATGGGGAGATACTCTGAATAACCCATTGCTGAAGGAAGCAGACCACCTGAAGAAGTATGATATCGTAGTCGCTAATCCACCCTTCTCCTTGGATAAGTGGGGATCCGAAAAAGCCGGCAGCGATAAATACACCCGGTTCCACCGAGGAATTCCGCCCAAAAGTAAAGGTGATTATGCATTTATTTCTCATATGATAGAAACCTTGAACGAACACGGGCGTGCCGGTGTTGTCGCTCCGCATGGAGTATTGTTTCGGGGAAGTACTGAAGGAAAAATTCGTAGAGCATTTATCGAAGAAAATATTCTGAAAGCCGTAATTGGCTTGCCAGCCAACCTGTTTTTTGGTACAGGAATACCAGCTTGCATTTTAGTTTTCGACAAAGCGAAAGGAGACAATACCGATGTACTGTTTATTGATGCAAACCGAGAATACGAAAATGGTAAAAACCAAAACGTATTACGCGACAAGGACATTGAGAAGATTTACAACACTTACCATAATTGGGAAGCTATTGATAAGTACAGCTACATTGCCACGCAAAAGGAAATCAGGGAGAACGATTATAACCTGAATATTCCGCGCTATGTGGATACTTTTGAGGAAGAAGAACCCATTGATATTGCTGCCACTCAAAAGGAAATTGCGGACATAAAAATCCGAATTACAAAAGTGGAACAGCAAATGACTCAATATTTAACCGAGTTAGGATTTTAGGTATGGAAACAACCGAAACGATTGAGATGAAACAACCTGAATTTGAAATAAAGGGAGGGTATAAAAAGACCAATATTGGGTGTATTCCTGAAGATTGGGATGTATTCCAGTTGGAAAGCATTGTTTTGGATGGCACTCAAAATGGAATTTATAAATCTGATAGTGATAATGGGTTGATGTGTGAGTTGGTAAATATGAAAGAAATTTTTCGAGATAATGTAATCACCAACGAAATTCCAATGAGAATAATTCGACTTAATGATTCGGAGAAGAAGCGATTTTTGCTTTTTGAAGGTGATTTGCTATTCGCAAGGCGTTCTTTAGCGTTAGAAGGGGTTGGAAAATGTTCAATTGTTGGAAAACTAAATAAACCAACGACATTTGAATCTTCCATAATAAGAACTTCTCCGGATCCTGAAAAAGTACAATCAAAATATTTGTTTTTCTATTTACAAAGTGAGAAGGGAAAAAATAAAATGTTGTCTTTTGCAAGACAGGTCGCGGTCTCAGGAGTAACAGGAAAGGATTTATTAAAATATCCGGTACCGATTCCCCCTCTCCCCGAACAGAAAGAAATAGCAGAAATTCTATCTACTTGGGATGATGCCATCGAACAAAACCAAAAGTTATTGGAACAACTCAAACTACGCAAAAAAGGATTGATGCAACGGTTGCTTACCGG
>DASQBW010000375.1:0-3780 GCA_035635015.1 Draconibacterium sp.
CATTAGTAATCATTCTTTTGGAGCTGCTCAACTTGCCCATGATCTGAGTTTAAGCGAATCGCAGATTTATAGAAAACTTAAAGCGATTACGGGAAAATCTACCGCCGTTTTTATTCGGTCCATTCGGTTACAAAAAGGAAAAGAGCTCATTCAAACTACCGACGACACCATTTCTGAGATCGCTTACGAGGTTGGATTTAACGATCCGGCATGGTTTAGTCGTGCTTTTAAAGAGGAATTTGGATTTGCTCCCAGTGCAATATCTAAATAACTCAACTACTGCACATTACACCACCTCCCCACACTTGTCATGCAATAATACTACAAGCTTTTTTTACCCTTCAGAAATACTCCAAAGCTTTGAAAAAATAGTACATGCCGTGCCAGATTTATTGTCGTAACCTTGCAATGTTAAGGTATTCAATCGCCTCGGATTTCGAATACAAGTTTTACACATTAAAATAATTACGATGAAAACAACACAAGTATTTTTAACGGTGATTCTGGCATCTTTTTTCATTTTATCGGGATGTTCGAAAGAAGATGACAATGAACAAGAAGCAGCAATTAATTCTGAAGAAACATTCTTAACCAAGAGCGCATCTGCATCGAGTAATTCAGCTGCAATTAGCAACGACTATCCTCAAGCGCAACAAGAAGTCTTAGAAACTTTTGGTGCCATTGCCGAAAGTATCGTGAACGGAGCAGGAAAAGGATATGATAGTGAATACATGGATCAGCTTATCTCTTTTCATGCCTATGGAGATAAGTTCGTAGAATTCAATGCAGGAGAAACTTTCGACAGTGCTGGCAATGAACACAATGAACGCCAGCTGTTTGGCGAAGATTTAGAAGAAGATGGAGTTTTACAATTTGCCGCTAAAGAGGGAACTTTAAAAGTTGCAGTATATTATGGGAATGTTGCAAATCTAACCTTTGTCTCCGATTTCATTTTGGTACACAAGCAATATGGAGAAATTACCATCAATAATCTAATTACATTATTGTTTGTAAAAACCAATGGCCAATGGAAATTGGTTCACGAGCACCACTCACCCCTATCGGAATAACTATTTAAGAAATCAAATCTATTTATCATGAAAAAATTAATGAGCATTTTAACCGTATTCATTCTTGGAATTTTCATTCTTTCTACAGCCTGCAAACAAAGTCAGGTCGTTCTTCATCCAGATGAAGTACCCGATGTAACTCACGTTAATCTGGCCGATTTTCCAAAAGGAAAAGTATTACCCATGTATGATGGCTGGGGCGGATTAGCTGTTGATGTTAACAATGCTCCAAAAGGAACAAATTTTACCCCCTTGCTCGAAGGTTTGGAAGACGATCTTTGCCAGGTGCCACACTGGGGTTATGTTGTGAAAGGTGCCGTTGAGATTGAATATGCCGATGGAAGCAAAGAAACATTTAAAGCAGGTGAAGCATTTTATATGAAACCCGGGCACACCGCTTTGGTTTTAGAAGATTTACAGCTGGTTAGCTTTAGCCCCGAGGACGGAATGCATAATTTAAATGAACACCTTGAAAAGAAGGTAGCTGAAATGAGCAAGTAGTATAGCCTAATTAAGCTTAGTCCATGGAAACAAAATTGAAATAAAAGTCGATGGTTATACTACATTAAAATTCACTAATGCGACAGATGTACCTGCCCAACTGTGCATCTGTCTTCGCGCTCAAAAGCGAGAACTAGAAAAGTCATTACAGAAATATCAGCGTGCAAATATCAGATTAAAATATCCAACATGAAAAATTTATTCATTATCATCAGTTTCATTATCAGCTCTTTCTGTTCTATGGCGCAATCATTTAGTATGGAGATGGATCACATAAGCATTGTCGTTCAGGATGTTGAGAAGAGCGAAGAATTTTATAAAAACATTTTGCATCTCAAGGAAGTGCCTACACCTTGGGGTGAGAATACTCCCTTGCCTGCTGTTTTTTTCGACTTGGGCAATGAGCAGGAACTTCACGTTACAGAATATAATACTGAAATAGTACTCCATAAATTTACCCACCTGGCTTTTACGGTAAATGATTTTGATCGTTACCTGGAATTCTTAAATGAAAAAGGTATTGAATACGGGGAGTTTTCAGGACAAAACCAGAAATTCCAAACAAGAATAGATGGAGTCAGACAGATTTATTTTCAGGATCCTGATGGATATTGGATTGAAGTTAATGATCATCTATAAATGGCAATATTCAATTGAACTCATTCTGAAATAAGCAAAGTAGTTACATCTTGCAATTTCATAATATGATATTCTTCTCGCTCACCAATAACAATAATTCAAGAATATTGGACACTGCTGTCCCATTAAAATCTAATAATGTTCTTTGAAAATATTGAAATTTAGTTAGTTGCAGACGATTTTCGATTAAACGGAATTCAATTTGCATTTTCGCTATTCATAAACAGATTAGCAAATGCATAAAGATAAATACGTTTTTGCTCAGTTAGCATCGTTCCTTGATAGGAATAAGTTTAACTACATCGTTCGAAAGGATAACGGAGACCAATACGTGAAGCATTTCACTTGTTGGAATCAACTACTTTCTCTGATGTTTGGACAATTGTCGAATCGTGAAAGTTTGAGAGATTTGATTGTCGCACTTGATGCTCATCATTCCAAATCGTATCATTTGGGTTTAGGCAAGAATGTTTCAAAATCATCCTTAGCCAGAGCTAATCAGAACAGAGACTATCACATCTTTGAAGAGTATGCCTGCTATCTGGTAAACGAAGCCAGACAGAAACGAGTTTCTGACATCTTCAAGCTTGATGGTAATGTCTACGCTTTTGATTCAACCACGATTGATTTGTGCCTTTCCGTATTTTGGTGGGCGAAGTTTCGTAAGAAGAAAGGTGGAATCAAAGTACATACATTATATGATGTCGAGACACAGATCCCAGCATTCTTTCACATTACAGAAGCTTCTGTACATGACTCTACAGCGATGAAAGAAATTCCGTATGAATCAGGTTCTTATTACATATTTGATCGTGCATATAATCACTTCAAAATGTTGTATAAGATTCATCAGATAGAAGCTTTTTTCGTAGTTAGGGCAAAGAAGAACCTTCAATACAAGATAGTCAAATGGAAACGAAGATTGCCTAAGAACGCGCTTTCAGATGTTACAATTGAATTGACTGGTTTCTATCCCAGGCAATATTATCCAAAACACCTTCGACTCGTCAGATATTGGGATGAAGAACAAAATCGTGAGCTTGTATTTTTAACCAATGCAATGCACATTTCTGCTCTTCAAGTTGCTGAACTTTATAAGAACCGTTGGCAAGTCGAGCTGTTCTTTAAATGGCTAAAGCAACATTTGAAAATCAAGAAATTCTGGGGTACTACTGAAAATGCTGTTCGGATCCAGATTTACGTTGCGATATGCACCTACTGCCTGGTTGCAATTGCCCAGACAGACATGCAACTTGACAGAAGTACACATGAGGTCTTACAGATATTGAGTATATCATTAACCGATAAAACTCATCTTCGAGACCTCTTCGAGAGAACTAAATTTCAAAATGACAAAGAACGTTTTAGGCTTAATGAGCCAAATTTGTTTAATTATTAATAACGTCCCAATTTTAATGGGACACTAGTGGATACAACTGTTACACGACTTATTGGATTAGCTATCCTCGAAGAATTAGGGCTAAATGAAGAACAGGTCGATTCCTTACAAAAAATTCCATACGAAGTATTGTATAATGCCGGTACAGCAGCCAAGAATAAAATATTGCGA
>DASQBW010000376.1:0-4945 GCA_035635015.1 Draconibacterium sp.
ACTGAAATACCGTGGAGGCACGAGTAGTATTCCGATTTTTTCTCGCCATTTAATTTCCGCAGAGCAATGTGCGTTGCTGTTTCCGTCATGGCATAACTCGAAAAACATTGTGTAGAGATTTCTTGTAGCTGCTCTTCCAAAGTTTTTGGAATAGCCGATCCCCCAATAAGTAAATTCCCGATTTTTTGCTCCGGTAATTCCATGTATTTTTTTACCTGGTTAATTACCATGGCAGCAAATGTTATAGGCTTATTACCAGGCAGATAGGCAAAACCGGTGGATGGATCAATAAGATGTGTATCAAGCTTGCCAATGAGAGAACGTACTGTCATTAATTTACCGGCAATGTATTGACTGGGCAGGCAATGTAAAATTCGATCACCTTCCTGTAAATTAAAATAGCGAATGGTGCGCAGCGCACTGGCAGCCACAAATTCCTTTTTAAGTGTTATGGTTTTTGGCGCTCCGGTACTTCCGGATGTTTGCACCTCGATGAAATCTTTGGCATCGTACCATTCCGTCAGAAAATTAAGCCAATGGCCTTCCCAATCTTTATCCGGTTTGTGAAGCAGCAAGTGTTCAATGCTTTTCAATTTACCGTTTATCCTGATATGTGCCGGAAACATTTCCATTAAATGCCAAATGATTTCGAAGTGTTAAACCATAATTTTTCACCACGAATTTCAAGTGGCGAATCAATGTTATTGGTAAAAAGCTGACCGGTTCCCAGGCCCTGGTGCATGGTAGTGTTTTTTGTAAAAGCCCACTGTGCAATGGCATTTAACCCAATATTTGATTCCAGATAAGAAGTGATCCACCAACCAATATTTCGTTGGTTAGCCAGTTCAATCCACTCGTCGCAACCTGAAATACCACCGTGCAAACTTGGTTTTAAAATCAAAAACTGCGGGCGAATCGTTTCTAGTAGTTGTATTTTTTCTTCGCGTTTATTTATTCTGATCAGTTCCTCATCGAGAGCGATGGGCAGGGGTGAGGTTTTACACAATTCAGTCATTTCATTCCATTGTCCTGCACGAATAGGTTGTTCGATGGAATGAAGGTGTAATTCTGCAAGCCTTTTTAATTTGACGGAAGCAGAATTGGTATCAAAAGCACCGTTTGCATCTACCCGCAGAGTAATCTCTTCGCTTGAAAAACGCTCGCGTACAGCCTTTAATAGGTTCAATTCCTGTTCAAAATCTTTCGCCCCGATCTTTAGTTTTATACATCGAAAACCACTTGCCAGTTTTTCTTCTATCTGGTGTTGCATGTTATCGATTTCGTTCATCCAGATCAGACCGTTAATTGGAATACCTGCTTGTCCTTTGGGAAATGCCGAAGGAAATAGTTGTCGTATTCCACCGTTTTGCATATCCAGCAGTGCTGATTCCAAGGCAAATTTCAAGGAGGGAAGATCTTGCAGTAAATCAATGTTATTGATGTAAGGTACCGGGTCTGAACATATTTTCTTCAATTCTGCTTCAACTTCCTGTGGAGTTTCGATGCTTAAGCCCGGCAGTGGGGCACATTCACCAAGTCCGGTAATGCCGTTTTCTTCCAAAAATAAGAACCAGACTGTACGCGTTTTTAACACTCCGCGCGATGTACCGGCAGGTTGCTTAAAATGCAGCTCATATTTTTGGTAGCCCGCTTTTGTCATGATACTAATAGTCCGAGCGAGTACAGTAATGTTAATGACAAAGTTTGCAGTGCCAGTCGTTTTAAAAACGGATCAAGCTGGCGACCGTCTTTTATACGAAATATTCTTATAAGATCGAGTATTGAAACGGGTAATATCAACAGGAATAACCATTGCCAGGCTGTTTTTTGCTGCTGAAAGGTAAAAATGATCAGCGCCAGCCAGCCCAATAAAATAATAGTTGTGTGATAAATGCGGCTTTTCAGTGGCCCCAGTTTTACTGCAATGGTAATTTTCCCCGATTGTTTATCGTTTTCAATATCGCGGGTGTTATTCAGGTTTAACACACCAGTACTAAACAATCCCATACTAATGGCCGGTAGCCAGGCTGCGGTTTCAATAACATTGTTGTGCAGGTAAAAAACACCAATTACAGGTAGCAAGCCAAAAAAGAGAAAGACAAATAAATCGCCCAGTCCAATGTAACCGTACGATTTCTTACCTGCAGTATAGAAATAAGCCGCTAAAAGGGCCAGTATTCCCAGTCCGATATATACAAAAAATGCAGTTGGACTGTGATGCCACGTTCCAACAAAAACCAAAATAATTCCCAACAGAAAACTTAATCCGGCAATTACAAACATCCCCGATTTCATTTCTTTGATGGTAATTTCTCCTCCCTGCATCGTTCGTGTTGGTCCCAAACGTTGATGATTGTCGGTGCCTTTTTGGAAATCGCCATAATCGTTGGCAAAATTCGAAAACACCTGTATCAACGTGGCAGTAAGCATTGCAAGAATAAAAATAAGCCAGTTAAACCCATGCCAGAATGCTGCCAGTGCCGAGCCCATTAATATGCCCGATAAAGCCAGTGGCAGGGTGCGTAACCGTGATGCTTTTACCCAACTTTTTGCTGTTGCCATGCTCGATTCTGGATATTAGATTCTTGATACTGGATTCTTGATACTCGTAATTAGCGACTCATTTCTCGTTACTTTCTTAAGGGAATTTTGGGTATTTTTTAAAATCCGGTTTACGTTTTTCAAGGAACGCATGTTTGCCTTCCTGGGCTTCCTCAGTGAGGTAGTACAACAGTGTTGCGTTTCCAGCAAACTCCTGAATTCCGATCTGACCGTCGAGCTCGGCATTTAATCCCAATTTTAGCATGCGCAGTGCCAGCGGACTGTGTTCCTGCATTTTTTGTGCCCACGCAACTACCTCGTCTTCCAACTGGTCAAGCGGAACAACTTTGTTTACCAAACCCATTTCAAGTGCTTCGGCTGCCGAGTACTGACGACACATAAACCAAATTTCGCGGGCTTTCTTTTGGCCCACAACACTTGCCAGGTACGACGATCCTAATCCTGCATCGAAGCTACCCACTTTCGGTCCGGTCTGACCAAAAATGGCATTTTCGCTGGCAATACTGATATCGCAAACCACATGTAACACATGACCGCCGCCAATGGCATAACCGTTCACCATCGCAATTACAGGTTTAGGCATACTACGAATCTGTTTCTGAACCTCAAGTATGTTGAGGCGTGGAATTCCATTTTCGTCGATGTAACCACCTGTGCCTTTTACATTCTGGTCTCCACCCGAGCAAAATGCTTTATCTCCGGCACCTGTCAGCACAATTACATTTATGCGGTTATCCTCGCGGCAAAGGTGCAACGCATCGCTGATGTTGTTTACCGTGGTCGGACGGAATGCATTCCGCACCTGCTCGCGGTTGATAGTAATTTTGCCAATTCCATCGTAATAATCGAAAAAGATATCTTCGTATTCTTTAATGGTTGCCCATTGTCTTTTTGTACTCATTGTATGTTGTTTTTGTTGAAGTTGTTTAAAGTTAAATCTGCAAACTGCGAGCAACATCTTGATCCCATTGGACTTCAGCTAATTTTTCTTCCGTAGCTATGGCTATGCAAGAAAAATGGAGCTTTGCCACTGTGAATCAATATGTCACTCTCGAAATTCCATATTAACATTAAATAACTTCATGTTTTACAAACTTAAAAAGGCCCCGGAATGTTTTTGTATTTACTTCTGCATTGGTGAAAACTTCCAGGATTGTTGGTTTTTTTCTTGTTGGGGAATACAACTTAGCAAGCGAGTCCTTTAACTCCGACTTATTCTCAGCACTTAAATAGTCCAGCCCGAATGTTTGGGCAATACCTTGTGCTTTGAATTTGTTTTCGGCAAAAAAATGTTGTTGAAAAGCAGGTGATTCGCCCGGCCCTTTTATCAAACTAAAGATGTTTCCACCGCCGTTATTGATTACGATAATCCGAAGATTTTCTCCAAGGTAATTGTTCCAAAGCGCATTTGAATCGTAGAAAAACGACAAATCGCCGATGAGAATTGTATTTATCTTATCAGAGACTGAGGCATAACCAACTGCAGTTGATAGCGGTCCGTCGATTCCGCTGGTGCCCCGGTTACTTAAAAAAGTGGTGTTGTTTGCCCAGTCAGCAATTAAAGCATAACGCACCGGCGAACTGTTTCCCAAATGTACAACCGAATTTTCGGGAACTGCCTGGCCAACTTCTGCAATGACTTTCAGATCAGAAAAAGCACTTTCTGAAATGTATTTGTCCCGAATTTGATTGACTTCGTTTTCCTTGGTTGCCCATCTTTGCCAATAGTCCTTACCTTTCTCGCTTACTTCAGGAAGTAGCTGAGTGAAAAAGGTGATTGCATCGGTTTGTAGCACTTCTGTAAGCGATTGGTAAGTATCGTAATGATCGTTGGCCGGCGAAAGGTGCCAGTGTTGAGCGGCTTTGTTCTTACGCAAGAATTGTTTCAGTGCCTTCGAAACAAAATGTCCGCCAAAAGTGATCAGAATATCCGGTTGAAAATCAGCCGGATCATCAGCTAGAATGGCTGCCATTATTGTGTCGACGCTTCCACAAAAACTTTCATCGTTAAGGTTGGCCAGATGTTCTTTTAAAACAACGGCACCGGTTTTTTCGATAAACTCTGCCAAAAGTTTTTCCAATTTCTGATCGGGATTTTGTTGCCCGGCCAAAATCAGTATTTTCTTTGACGAGTTAAGCTCAGCAGCTAACTTATTCAGGGTTGCTTTATTGAGGTCTAAAACTGATTCTTTAGTATTGATCGCTTTTGTTGAAGGTAATTCTTCGTCCAGCAAGTCATGTAATGGTTCCTCCAACGGAACATTAATATGCACCGGCGCTGGATTCCCCGAAACAGCAGCGTTTAAGCACTCGTTTATTTCGCGTACAGCCTGCCACAACTCGATTTCCGATTCTTCCAACGGGAGGTTGTATTCCTTTTTTA
>DASQBW010000377.1:0-4927 GCA_035635015.1 Draconibacterium sp.
AAATGGTTGAAACACATGAAGCCGCCATAAAAAAGTTTGAAGAAGAAAGCGATGGTTATTCCGATTTTGTAAAAGAAACGCGGCAAAACGAGATTTTGGAGCAGTCGCAAAAAATACAAAACTTCAACCAAAATGCACAACAAAAGTTGCAGCTACGAAACATGGAGCTGATACAACCACTTTATAATGAGATCAATCAGGAAATAGCAAACATAGCCGGAGCACGAAATTTTACCTATATTCTGGATGTTAGCGGAGGTTCGGTACCCTATATTTCGCCCGAGAGCGAAGACATAACTCCATTGGTTTTGGAAGCTATTGGCGGAAAATAATTTCTGTTAGTCGATTTAATAATACACTATTATTAAGCCACTTTGGTCGGATTCCGCAAAAGAGTTTAAATAAAACCCGCCGTAAATATCCATTATTCAACCGTTAAATAAATAAACACTACCGTTAAATAAGTTGGTCTTTTTATTCCCGAATATTTCTGCCACATTTGAGTAACATAATTTAAACTTTAGGGAAATGAAATCAATTTTCATGCTTCTTCTTTCCTTTTTAATGTGCTCGGGTACAGGAGTGTTGGCACAGGATAACAACTTCCACTTATTTCCTCAAAGTGGTAAAAAATATATTTACAGGTTTACCGAATCCAATTATCAGCAAACAAAGGAAGGTGAAAAACGAAATGAATATCTCAGAACAAAAATTTTAGAATTAGAATATCTTACCTCACAAGCAGACAATAGAAAGTTATTATATGTAACGGTGACCAAAAACACAGCTGAATATCCGGGCAGTCAACCTTATGCGATTCTCGATTATGAATACCCCTATTTCAAAGATGGATTTTACACTGAAAGTATTTCTGATTTCTGGGAAAGCCTGTTATGTGGAGTAGTTTTTAAATATGAATTTGATGAAGATAACAGTGAAGTAAAACTTTTTAATCGAGACGAACTTCTGCTAACAATAAGAAAAATTCTTGACAAAAAAGGATTTGAAAATACCTTGAAAAACCGCCGGACTGAAGATTTTAATACCATCGCAATACCGGCCATTAACAAATATGTGCAAGCACTTTACAAGTTAAACAGTGAAATCCTCGATCCTCAGGATTATGATACAAGCATTGAAGGAAAAGAATCGGTTATCAAAATCCCTGCTAAACAATGGGATAAAAAACCGGGGCTTTATGAAAGGAATATTACCATTAACAAAGCAGAAAATTATCTAATGGAATATCAGACTATTGACTTGGATTCCGCACAATTGAGAATGGATTTGAGCAGAGAGTTTGACGGCTTCATTTACAGGGAACAAAAAATAGAACTGATAAATATTGATGAAAAGGAGGGGGCACTTGTAACGATTTCAGGAACCCTGGAGAATCCCGGAAATAAAAAAGTTACGCTGGCCTATTTAGACAAGCCTTTTGGCAATGAGTTACATCAGGAATCAGTATTCCTGGATGAAAATAATTCCTTTCAGATTAGCACTGAGTTACCTAATCCCGAATTGGTTGTCCTAATTTTTGGACAAACCGAAGCGAGGTTTGATGTACCTACTTTTATGTTTTATGTAGAGCCAGGAAGTCAGATCCAATTTAAAGCAAGTAGCGAATTCCCATGGGAAATGGACTTTTCCGGAGATTTCGCCGATGCTCAAAAATTGCTTTATTCCTTCAATAAAGAGCACAATTGGATAAAGCAGCGGATAAATTTTAAGGAACTTAGTTGGTGGCGGTTTTCTCAAATGCAATATTCCAATTTAAAAAATGCGATTGATAACTTTGATTCGTTTACGGCAGAATACAGGGAAGGTATTCCTGATTATGTTTTTCGATTCGTCACAGATGAACTAAAAGCAAATTTAATGTGTGGTGTCTTAAGCTATGCCTCGATGATAGAATCGAGTCGTAGAAGAGGTGTTGGAAGAATTTATTTCGCTGAACAAGACATAGTTGACGAAAAGTATTTGGAAAAAGTACTGGAAGCAACCGAAATCCATCAGATATACAATCCGTATGGTTTGTACTCAAGGCAGTTTGCTGGTGCATATCTGAACTATTATTTCTCAAAAGTAAATTTGGTAAGCAGAATAAACACATTAGGATATAATATTGTATCAGATCCCTTAACAAGTATAGTATTTACAAATGATTTACCTCAAAAAATTGAGGTTGCCAAATTGTTGCTTGCCGGTCCTGCTTTATATGGTCAGATAGCCGACATCCTTGTTCGGGAGAAATCTACGGTGTATAACCAAATAACAAAAGACATTGCATATTACCAGCAGGAAGTTGATAAGTATTTTGATTTGATATTGCGGGTTTGTAACGACAGGGAATTTACTGAATCGCTAAATGACTTATTGGATGAACAATCAAAGTGGGACAAAAAAGATTATGTTCCTGATATTGAGTTTTTTAATGAAAAAGCAGAACCCAAATACCTGAATGACTATTTTGGAGAAAAACCAACTTTGTTCTACATTACAGGTGAATGGTCAAGAGAACGCTATTTTTTCGATGATTTAGCCAAAGAGAATCCTGAAATAAACTTTGTTCTAATTGCGGAAGGAAGCAATATTCAGGAGTGGATGGATTACACCAAGCGTGCAGAACCAATAGCATATCAGTTGTTTTTAATTAATATTGAAGAGCAGTTTAGCTCGATTTTTAAATCCAATACAGGTCATTTTATAGCCTACGATAAAGATGGCGTTCGAATTGGTTTTGCTAGAAATATGGTTACCGGCATGAATTTGTGTGAGCAAAGCTTACAGCCTAAAAAAAAAGAACTAAATAAATCGCAACTGCAAATTATCATTCTGGTCTTATTGATCATCCTAACCATATTAGTTATAGGTTTTTTACTATGGAAATGGCGGGTTCGGCAGCGATTCCGAAAGGAGGAGCAAAAGCGAAAACTCCGGGAGCTGGAACTAACTGCGATACGGTCGCAAATGAATCCCCATTTTCTTTTTAATGCTTTAAACTCGGTGCAAAACCTGGTTCAGCAAAACAAGGGCCGCGAGGCCCATTTGTATTTATCCGATTTTGCCGGTTTAATTCGAAAAGTGCTCAATAATTCTGAAAAGGAAGAGGTTTCGCTGGCCGAGGAAATGGAAATGGTTCGTCAGTATTTAAGTCTCGAGAAGTTACGCTTCGATTTTGATTTTACGATTGAAGTAGATACACAGATTGATATTCACAATACGCTGGTGCCGTCCATGTTAATGCAGCCTTTTGTCGAGAATGCAGTAATTCATGGTCTTCAAAGTAAAACCGGTAACCGGCAACTAAAAGTTGAAGTCTCCAAAGAAGCCGGTAAGAAAACAGGAAGCCATATAAAAATTACCATTGAAGATAATGGCATTGGTCGAAACGCGGCGAAAGAAATAGCAAAACATAAAAACGGAAAAGGAACAAAGCTTATGAAAGAGCGGCTTAATGCACTGCAAAAAAAACAGAACGAAAAATATGAGCTAAAAACCATAGATTTCGCTGAAGGTACACGCGTGGAAATTATTATTCCTGAGGAAAGTTGAAAATGCGTTGTAGTACTTTCTGCTTTGTTTATATAGCTTTGTGAGAATACAATTGTAAAGTTGGTAAATATGAACCTAAAACGATGATTAAATCAATTATTGTTGATGACGAAAAAAACGGGAGAGAAAACCTGGCCGGAATACTAAAACAACATTGTCAGAACGTGGAATTGATTGGCGTGGCAAACAGCGTTGAAACTGCCATTCAATTAATTCGGCAAGAAAATCCTCAGCTTGTATTTCTTGATATTGAAATGCCGAAAGCCAACGGATTTCAGTTGCTTGAACATTTCACAAGAATAGATTTTGAGGTTATTTTTATTACGGCCTACGATAATTATGCGATAAAAGCAATTCGTTTTTCGGCAGCTGATTATATTTTAAAACCGATTAACTTCAAAGAACTCACAGCAGCCGTTGAAAAAGTCTCCGAACGTATTCGAAGTAGAGAAGAAAACGACAGAATTCGCGTGTTACACAGCAATATTATACAACCCGAAAATCCGAGACTTGGATTACCAACCGGCGATCGGATTGAGTTTGTTGAAGCAAAAATGATCATTCATTGCAAGGGAGAAGGAAATTATACACACATCTATTTACACGATGGTAATCATTTATTGGTAGCAAAAACATTAATAGAATTTGAAGACCTGCTTCGCGAGTACGATTTTGTGCGTACGCATAAATCTCATTTGGTAAACTTAAAACATGTGCGGGCCTGGTTAAAAAACGAGGGTGGAATGTTACAGCTTTCAAATGGCGACAAAGTTGCTGTTTCGCGCCGCCGAAAAGATGAAGTATTGAAAATGTTAAAAGTGTTAATCAGTTAGCTGTCAATAGAATAAAATGTTAACTTGGTAACTATTAAATTTTAGCACCATGAAAACACTACTTATCTCCTTCTTCTTGCTTTTCAGTATAATCGGGTTGGCTCAGGACTTTTCGATTAAACCGCTTCCAAAAATTAAGTTCAATGAATTTCCCGTTCAAAAGAGTACGCATATCTTTAAAATCAGTCCCGCGTTTACAGCTGATATTTCAATGCTTCAGAAGCTACCTGAACCGGTAGACAAAATAGATTTATTTGCACAAGGGAGAATTCAAAAGTCAGACTTTGACAATATGCCCATTTTAAGCTTCGGGGTAAATAACTGGAATATGCCCGTAGCAGTTCCCGATTCGTCAGTAGATTACTTCATAAAAAAAATACCAGAAACTGGTGCTCCCGGGCAACTACTTCCTCAAGCGGAACCTTCAAAATAAAAGTGGCAACTAACCACGAAGGCTAATTTTTATCAAAAAAAGTGCCCGAAAAACCGGGCACCTGAAAAATTAAGAATTTGGATAGACGAACTATTAATAAAAAGGC
>DASQBW010000378.1:0-3474 GCA_035635015.1 Draconibacterium sp.
GTTTTATTATTTGAAGGACCACAGGAAATGAACAATGAAATGACAAGAAAAAGTGTTAATTTGCTTAAGAGATTTATGCTGAATAGTTGTTTTGTTTTCATCATGATCTGGTATTTCTTTAATTTATTGATTGTACTAAAATTCCATAATTAAATCTATATGAATAAAACACATTAATATCCGCTATGTTCAAAAGTGAAATTAACTTGATCGTTAATTACTAATGAATAAGAAAGCACAGCACTTTTTTTATTGCATCTGTTTTAAGTGCTTCATGAAGGCTCTGACTCTTATATGGCGAAGACCATAAATCATTAAGGTAACGGGCAATATAATTTTTGAAATGAGCATAAGGTCCAATACGTATAAACAACATTTCAATTATTAAATTCAGTGTTTTTTAAATTCTGAGAAAGTACCTATATTCATACAATTGCAAGCGTAAAACCAAAATTATCAATATGCCAATCTTTAAATCATTACACTTCGGAGTAAAGAAATTAGTATTTCTTACAGTTGGAATCATACTGTTATTTTCATGCAACAATAAAGGAAATAACTGGCCTCAGTTCAGAGGACCAAATGCGAATCAAATAGCGGATTCAAAAAACCTTCCTGTGCAATGGAGCAATGAAGAAAATCTTGCATGGTTTCATGAAGTTCAGGGCAGAGGATGGTCCAGCCCAATTGTATGGGAAGAAAAGGTATTTTTTACGAATGCAGTTTTGGAAGATCCATCAATTTTGCCACCGGCTAAAGAAAATGAACGGCAGGAAAATCCCGACAGTGCGGTTTATAATTTTGAAGTAATTTGTCTTGATCTGCAAACCGGTGAAGAAGCATGGAAAAAGGTAGCTTATCATGGTCTACCGACCTATAAAACCCATCGCGATAACAATTACGCTCCGGAAACCATGGTAACTAACGGAGAACATGTGTACGCCTACTTTGGAATGACAGGAGTATACTGTTATGATATGGAAGGTAATCTGGTTTGGCAAAGTGATTTGGGGACGTACCCGATGCAGGCAGGGTGGGGAACATCCACTTCTCCATTGCTATACAATGGAACTTTATACCTGCAAATTGATAACGAAGAAAATTCATTTTTAGCTGCTATGGATTCTAAAACCGGTCAGGAAAAATGGCGCATCGCCCGCGACGAAAAATCGAATTGGGGAACGCCCGTAATCTGGGAAAATAGTGTGCGCACAGAGTTGGTCGCTCCGGGAGTAGAAACGCGATCATATAATCCTGAAAATGGTGAGCTATATTGGGTTCTTAATACAGGAGGCGGAAGAAATTCTGCATCTCCAACTGCAGATGGCGACATGATATTTATTGGGAATGAAAAACGAGGCAGTGAGGGAGGAATACTATTTGGAATAAAAGCGGGAGCATCTGGCGACATATCACTTAACGAAGGAGAAAACTCAAATGAATATGTCGTTTGGAAAAAGGAAGATTCAGGTATTGCAATGGCATCTCCTCTTGTATATAATGGATTATTATACCTTGCTCAACGCAACCGGGGACAACTTTCCTGCATTGAAGCGGCGACAGGCACCGAGGTATACACTAACAGAATTGACGGGGCCAAGGCATTTTGGGCATCTCCATGGGCCGGCGATGGTAAAATTTATTGTTTGGAGGATGAGGGTACAACTTATGTTATTCAGGCCGGCAGGGAATTTAAGGTGCTTGAAGAAAATAAACTGGAAGATATTTTCTGGTCAACTGCGGCTATTACGAACAAGGCTTATATTTTTAGAGGACAAAAGGGGATTTACTGTGTGCGGTAAAATCGCTAAAACTTTCGTTAATTGTCTTTTTGTCGCTTAGGTTTAATAAATGCCATCGGGTTGTTAAAAATCCGGTCTCTAAGTTGTGCCTGACGATTAAGTCTCCAGTTTTCGACATAGGTGAGTGCTTTATTGAGCACATCAAAATACAAGGCAACCATTAACAAAAATGTCATGATCCAGATTACAATAATATTAAAAATGGCCGTATCAATTTTAAGGGTCCCAATGTATTTATAAGCGCTGTAAAAATGAGCAGTACCATTGTTGTTTACAGGTTTACGGTAAATAGGTTCATCGCCCTGGTAAAGTCGGTTATTGGCAATGTAAATTTTGTTGCCCGAATATTTATCTCTTAGCAGATCTTCCAGTTTTTTATTTGTGTGTTTATTCTTAAAAGATTCTAACGCTTGCTTATCGTTTCCAAACCGGGCGAGCATTCGACTATATGTATCTTCGAGATTATTGTTTGCTATAGTGTATCTTGCTTTATATTCTTTTGCCGAAAACTCGAGATAATCGTTTAACAGCGCATTAGCATTTTTATCAAAGCTATTTTCGCTAATCTGGTTTGCTGCCCACAAAACCGAGTCGTTTGCCGGAGGTATTTCAGCATTTAAGTCCCCGAATGAGTTCCTTAACAATGGGACAAGCAATTGTGCATGTTCCGGCTGGTTGTTATTTATATATGTTTGATAAGAAAAAAGGTATTTTTCTAATTCGGGAATAAAGTAAAAAGCCTTGAACCCGAATTCATTTTTTTCTACCTCTTCTGCGAAAATATTTTCCTGGTAATCATTGTTTTTGTATAGGTTTACAGCTAGTGCTTCATAAGCCCATCTGGATGTCATTACATCACCAATAAGTGGTGTTTTCTCATAACTATTCAGGGTGTTGTACATTTTATTGAAGTCGATAATAACCCCGCTGAATAACAGCTGAGGAATCAATAATAAAGGAACAAGTATATAAATGGCTACAATTGAATTCAATCCGGCAGACAAGTTTAGTCCAAGTAAATTGGCAAAACAAGCTGTGGTAAATAGAATGGCCCAGGTCGAGAATGCAACATCTTGTATATTAAGAATATAGTCGCTTATCAGAACAAAAGACAATACCTGAACTGCAGACAGCGCAAAAAGAATAATAATTTTAGAGGTTAGATAAGCGCCGCGGCTTAAATTCAAAAACTCTTCGCGTTTTCTAATTTTGTTGTCTTTGAAAATTTCTTCGGCACTGATACTAAGCCCTATAAATAAGGCAACAACAACGCTCATAAAGAAAAATGCTGGTATATTGTCGTTAAATCGGAGTAAATATTCCGATGTGGCACTGTATTTTGAAAAGAACCCGAGCAGCAGGGCTAATAACGGAGCTTCAAGTAGCGCTATTGTCAGGTACTGCCGATTTGCCTTTTTTGTCGCGAAATCACGTTGTATAAAAAGTTTGAGCTGTTGAATCCATTTTGGTGTTTTAAAGTGTACATCCGGAAATTGTTCACGCTCATTCGGATTGAGTTTCATGAATTCAACTACCCGGGGTTCAACTTTCTCTTTGTACCTCTGATACCATTCCTCCGGCGATATTTTTCGCCGGCGAATGCTCTTGCCAAAAGGATCAACCATGCGTGTTTGGATAATCCTGAGCGGTTGCTCCGTATGCACATTACCAT
>DASQBW010000379.1:0-5934 GCA_035635015.1 Draconibacterium sp.
ACAACCTCGTAACCAACCATTTTCTTCAGCCCAGGCATCGGCTTGTTCCTGTGTCCATTTTTTCGAGACTGTTTCTGTTGTTTTAATCTCAGTTGTTTCCTGTTTCCCTTTTTTCGACTGGCAGGCAACGCCCAAAATAAGCACTACCGCTAAAAGATAAATTCCTCGTTTCATTTTATTTAGTTTTAGTATTTTGTTCTATTTCAACTTCTCCCGAAGGACGGCTAATTGACTTACCAGCCTGAATCGCTTTTCCAAAATCAGGAGTTCCGTCAGCGTTCCATGTAAAAGGTTGCATTCGCACATCGCGATCCCAACCCGGCACAGTATCCTTTTTGGAATGATAGACAATCCAGTCTTCTTTCCCGTCGGGCGATTTTACAAACGACACATGCCCTACTCCGTAAACCGATTCGTTTCCTTCGAAAACCGGGCCTGTTTTAATCCAGTTTTCCGGATTTAATGGGTCGGCGTCAGAATCTTTTAACTGCAACATTCCCTGGCGGTACTCTTTTAGCCACGATTCGCGGCATGAGTAAACGATAAATAGCTGGTTAGCGTGTTGTAACACCTGTGCCCCTTCATTTAAATCGAGCGGGCCGCCGGTTTCCCAACTCTCCTCGGGCGAAGAAAGCAACACACGTTTTCCTTTCAACGTGTAAGGATTCTCCATTTCCTGAATAAACAAATGTTGTGGTGTGGCATCGGTATCCATTTGTTTGAGCCATCCCGACCAAACTGCATAAAGTTTGTCGTTGTGCTTAAAAACTGTCATATCGATGGCCCAAATATTTTTTGAACTATCATCCGGATCATCACCGGTATTCAGCATTCCCATATCTTCGTATTCGCTAAAAACATCTGCTGTTTTTGAACGTAAAACGCCGGTTCGCTGATGGATATAAGGGGGGCCGGATTCACCACCGGCATAATATACATACCAGTGTCCGTCGATAAAATGAATCTCGGGGGCCCAAATACACGATTTGTTCCAGCCTTCGTTCGGGGCATGCCAGATCTCTCTAGATTCTCCTTTTTTTGTGATTAGTTTCGAACGGCTTACACCAATACCGTTGTTTGCTGAATAGCAGTAAATATATTCATCTCCCTGCTTAACCAACCAAGGATCTGCTCCATCCCACACCGGATTGGCAAATGTAATGGCGATATTGATTTTACTACTTTCCTCGCGATTTGAACATCCTGTTGCCAGAAAAAATAATACGATTGGTAATAAGATTCTGATTTGCATATAGTACTAGTTTTCTAATTTTGGTGTAAGAATTTCCTTTTCTATGATCATTATTTCCCGGCCGTTTTCTTCAATAAGATTTACAGTACCAATGTGCATGTGACGTGGATGAATTGAAGCATTGCTATTGTGTGCATGAAAAACAATACGCAACTGTCCTTCTTTATCGTGAAACATAGCACTGTGTCCTACACCAATCAAATCGTCCGGTTTTTGGAGGATAGGATTGTTTTCATACTTTTCCCAGGGTCCTTTGATATTGCTCGCAGTTGCAAATCCAACACCATAGAAAAGGCTTTCAAAACTATTTGCAGAGTACGTCATGAAGTATTTCTCCCCTGATTTTACAATAAAAGAACCTTCGTTTACCCGTGGCCAAACTTCTTCCCATGGCTGAGAAACGTTAAGACAGGGAGTCATCGTTTCTTTTTTAATGGTTACCAGGTCCTCTTCCAGCTCTGCAATCCAGATGGCATTTCCATCCGTAAACCGAACGAAGGAAAGATACGCCTTTCCATCATCGTCGATAAAAAGGGAGTTATCGATACATTTTTCATCTTCAATCATCGGTCTTTTTAGTTCCTGTTTAAAAGGGCCAAGTGGACTGGTGGCGATAGCCACACAAATGTGTTCATCGGCCGAAAAATACATGTAGAACTGTCCGTTAACAAAATATACCTCCGGTGCCCAGAATCGTTGGTCAGCATATACATCGTCTTTGTGTAATGCCAATCCGTTTTTTGCTTCGGCAGGAATCTGCCAGGTTTTCAAATCACTTGATACATACACCGCAATCCCGTCTTCGGCATTGGTTCCGTAAGCATAATAATTTCCGTTATAATATAGGATATAGGGATCTCCCAAAGGAACAAGTGATTGCTCCTGTGTCGGTTCTGTTGCACAAGAAACTAAAAGTGCCAGAATGGCAATTATTAAATGTTTCATTTTTTTTAATCTTAACAAAGTCTGCCCAATCATTTTCTTTCGCTTATTTTTCCAGCATTTTTATAAAATACCCTCCTACAACTGATCGGGCCTGGAAGCCCACCTGTGTTGCATCTGGTGTTTCGTACCAGTCGGACATGGGCACACGATCAGGTGTTTCTGTAACAAAACCATACAGCGGATCGATAAACTTTTGGAACGTTTCCATATCGTCGGCCAATGTTGCCGTCCAAACAATCCAGTCGGATTTTGTGTACGTTTTTCGGTTGTCCAATGGTAACCCGTATTTGTTTTGCTTGGTAAGGTAATAATCAATTTCTTTCTGTGCTACATCCTCCGGGAATATTTCAAGCTGCAACAATTTATCCCAAATCAGGTTGTATTTCTGACTCCAGGTTCCGGGCTTGTCAAATGTTAATCGATAATGGTCGCCATCGTCGGCCATTTTAATCCATTCCTGTGCCATGCTTTTTGCGGCGGCGGTGTATTTATTTGCGATTTCGTTTTCGTTCAACATTTCGGCCAGTTTCCCATAGCTGGCAATACCCATAATCGCTTTTGCCGAGAGGTTTACATTGTGCGCAAAGTGCCCGGCAAAATCGTCGGTACACAACTGATTTTCAGGATCGAGACCGTTTTCCAGCAAGTAGTTTGCCCAGGTGGTCAGTACTTCCCAGTGTTTGGCTGCGTAATCTGCATTCCCTTCCGCATCAGCAATTGCTGCGGTAAGAATGATCATGTTCCCACATTCTTCCACCGGCATATCGCCGCCATAAGTTTGTCCGTTGGCCAAAGGATATGTACCTACATCGTGAGCGGCAAAGGGTTTTGTCCATTTTCCGCTTTCAGAATAATAGAAAATCGGGTTCAACATCCCTTTTAAAAGTTCGGGGTTGTATTTTAAGTATAACGGAGCTGAAGGATAGGTAACATCCACCGTCCCGATAGAACCATTGCTAAAGTTTTCCTTTGAAAGGAATAAAATATTCCCCTGCGTATCTTTCACCAGCTTGTGTGCTGCAACTGACTGACGGAATGCCAGTTCACAAAGCTTTGCATAATTTTCGCCACCGGCATTGAGGGCTTCAGCGTACAATTCCTCATCCAGTTTAGCACAACGCTCCAAAATATTATCACGTTCTGTGACTGCTGTCTGCAAAACATCTTCAATGCTTACTTCACCATTTTTTGTCCACCAGGCTTTTAGGTTATCGCCAAAATACTGTATCGACTCAATATCGTCGTAAGCCAGCATTACATAACCATTTTTAGGTTGTTCTGCCACATCTTGCAGGTTTTCGGTATAAAAAAGAACCGGCATCGACTGGCTCATTTTTGTAATAACTTCATTAACGCTGTCATCAGTCTGTTTTCCCTCTGCAAACTGTTGTTTTGAGTGCAGGTAATCGCCAATACCAAGTAATGTTTCCGTATTATTGGCAGCTGCCAGATATTGATAACCCCAGTCAATTCTAATATCATCACCTTTTTTCTGTAAGACAGGCTGTTCAACTGTTCCGGCTTTTACCCAACTCATATTTTTTTGAGTTCCGGTAGTTACTTTTACTTCCTGACTTAAATCGTTTACCGCCCATTCAGGGGTAGTTTCTAGATAAATTTGAACATCGTGTATATTGTTGTCGTTCGACCGAATTTCGTAATTGATGTAGTTTACCGGTCGCGATAACAAATCAAGATCATCGGGCAATAAAGGCGCTACAAATTCCAATTGAAGATCGACGGGCCCGCAGGTAAAATTGTAGGCTGTAGTTGTTGCAGTAAGTACAACATTATTTTGAACCGCTGTTGTGGCAAAAACATTTTTTACTTCACTGTCCTGAATAATTCCAAAATCAACATAACCTCCACCAGTCCGGTTATGGCAGTGGGCTGCTATCAGGTTCTCTTCTCCCGGTTTTAATTTCTCCCGGTCAAGTTTTAAAAGAACATTATTGTGCCATTCGTATTTGGTCTTCACCAATTGCTCTCCATTTAGATACAACTCAAAAATATCATCATGTGAATAGATCAAATAAATATCTTCTTCTCCCGGTTCTTCAGTCAAATGAAATGTTCGGCGTACCCAAATATCTTCACTCTCCCATGCTGTTTCCAGAGCCGGCATTCCTGAAGTACCAAAAGCTGCCCGTCCTTTTTCCCATTCCGAATCGTTAAATTCATTGGTTTCCCATCCACTTACTGGTTGATTTTCGGTATATCTACCTTCCCAATTCTCATAATTGGCCATCGGCAAAATTACTTTTGGAGGAATTTCTTCTTTTCCCAAAAAACGATAGACTTTGCCATCTACTTTAAGCGCTCCAATAAGCGAATGCGTTTTCCCTGTCCAATGTGTTACAGGAGCATCAAACAAACGATCAGCAGTTGACCAGGCACTTGTGTACGGGTCGATTGTGATTAAGGGATAAGCAGGTGCACGAAATTCCTTTCCTTCTGCCTCATTTTTAACTTCAGAAGATGTATTGCAGGCACCAAATAAAAAAGTGGTCACTAAAATCAACGACATCTGCCTAATAGTAGTTTTAATCATGAGTTAAGTATTAGTTTTTTATTGTAGTTCTTTCAATTTCGCTTCGAAAAATATTCATTTTTTTTGGCTATGCAAATGACTACAATTTGCGAGAACTTGAAATGTTGGGACTTTTAAACGCTAAGAATTGAGTATTAAATCGTAAATGCATCAGCCCCTCAGTAAAGGTCAAAATAGGTAAGCCACTCTTTTTATGCACATTAAAAAGACGAAAAGGAGTTCATGTCATGATGGGAAAATACAGAATAATATCCCGGGTTATTAAGGAATCAATTGAATTACAAAAAATATAAAATACGAGATTATTACACCCGGGAAACCAGATGCGTATAAAAAGCACACAAAAATGGAAGTTATAAATGTTCGTTTATAGCTTTTAACAAAGCATCTTTTCTAATCGGTTTGGCCAGGTAATCGTTAAAACCGTTTTTTCTGATCGATTCGTTTTGTGTTCCCGGATCATACGCTGACAGGGCAAATATTTTAATTTTTGCGTCCATCTCACGAATATTCCTTGCCGCCTCGTGACCGTCCATTTCCGGCATTTTTAAATCCATCAAAATCAAGTCGAAATCAGCATTTTCTTTATATAACTTTATTGCTTCAGTTCCTGTTGATGCAATCAACAGTTCCGATGCAATTCCTTTTAACATATACGAAAATAATTTCTGGTTAATAATGTCGTCCTCGGCCAATAAAATTTTCAAATTCGTTTTGCTTTCAGGGCTACCATTTAATTCATTTGTCCTCATAGGGTTGTTAACTTTTGGGTTACAGAACGAATCATGCCATTATCTAAAGATTTGCAGAATATCAGACACTAAAAATTCGTCCTTAATAAGTTCTTGTTTTGTATAACACTTTAAAGATATGCTTTTCCTTTAGAATCTCTAAATATCCTTCTTGCTAAATTGATTATTTTTGGGCAAAGTTAAAAAGATGCAAACCATGAAAATTGCTGTTTTGGATGGCTATGCCCTGAATCCGGGGGATTTAAACTGGAATGAACTGGAAACAATGGGTGAGCTAACTGTCTATGACCGGACGACTCCTGAAGAAACCATCGAGCGTGCGCAAAACGCCGAGGTAGTTTTTACCAACAAAGTTGTTCTGAATGAAAAAAACATTAGTCAACTGCCAAAACTGAGATTCATTGGAGTATTGGCAACGGGGTATAATGTTGTTG
>DASQBW010000380.1:0-4391 GCA_035635015.1 Draconibacterium sp.
GTGTCGGGCAATCCAACATTTTTTTCCACAAATTCAATATGAGAAATATCGTCAAGGTTAATAATGGCACCCAGATCTTTTGCCAGCTGAAATTCGTTTGCGGGAGTATCATTTGATGTAAGCATGATCTCATCACCGCTCATCCCAATACGTTTTGCCAGTTCAAGCTCAGCAACAGAACTACAGTCGATTCCAAAACCTTCTTCACGCAAGATTTTCATCAGGTAAGGATTTGGTGCTGCTTTAATTGCATAATATTCTTTAAATCCCTTATTCCACGAGAATGCTTTTTTGAAATATCGTGCATTTTCAAGCATTGCTTTTTCGTCGTAAATATGAAATGGAGTCGGGTGGTTTTCAATAATGCTGTCAAGCTGTTCTTTACTAAAAGGTAAATCTTTAACTGCCATGTTTTGTCGTATTATTTTAAGCAGGACAAAGCTAATTCTTTTCTCCAATTTAATAGAATCAATCTAAATAAAGCACATCCGAGTTAACCGGAAGTTTACAATTATTGGCATTCGATGTAATGCATAGCGGCTTTAATGCCATCGGCGGCACTCGAAATGATGCCACCTGCATATCCGCTGCCTTCTCCAACAACATATAAATTATCAAATCCTTCACATAAACCATTTCTGTCGCGGATTACCTGAACGGGCGATGAGGTTTTACTTTCGAAACCTAAAAGATTGCCGTTTTCAAAACCGAGCATTTTACGAATAAAATCCTGCAAGCCAATTTGCATCGACTTTACAACCGGTTTGGGCAGCAAATCCCACAGCGGAGCCGGTTTTAATCCCAGAGGGTAACTTGTTTCAAACTGCGATCCTTTTTGTTTTTGTTTTAAAAAGTCGTTAATGGAACATGCTGGTGCAGCATAACCTTCCGCAAATTGATAAAAACTTTGTTCAAGTTTTTGCAGGTTATCCAGAGCTTCAACGGGCGAAACGATTTTGCCCGCCAGCTCATCCGGGTGAATGGCAGCTACACAGGCAGCATTGGAAAAGTTTCCATTACGTTTGTAGTAGCTCATCCCGTTAACAATGTTGGTATTTTCGTAGGCGGCTGCAGGAACAACCATTCCTCCGGGGCACATGCAAAATGAAAATACCGAATGTTTGCCGTCAGCTTGCGAAGTAAGGCGGTATTCGGCAGCTTTAACCCCCGGGAGATGTGGCCGTCCCCACTGGGCTTTGTTGATGGTTTCCTGTCTGTGTTCCATACGGCTGCCAATGGCAAAGTTCTTAGTACGGAAAGGAATGCCTCTTCGGATCAACATTTTGTAGGTCTCGAAAGCAGAATGGCCGGGTGCAATGAACAAGGCATCGGCCGGTAAATTTCCTTTGGACGTAGTTACTTCTTTTACTTTAGAGTTAGTAATTACTAAATCTTCCAGCATTGTTTCAAATAGAAATTTCCCTCCCAGGCTCTCAAAAGCTTCGCGCAGTTTTTGCACAATCTTGCGCAGGTTGTCGGTTCCCAAATGCGGGTGAGACATGTATAAAATCTCTTCGGGTGCGCCCGCTTCCACGTAACTCGACAGGATAAACTGTTTTTCCTTTGAGATCCTTTTGGAGCGAGAAGTCAATTTGCCATCAGAGAATGTTCCTGCGCCACCTTCACCAAAAGCATAATTGTTTTGGGCGCTAAAAATTCCTGTTCGTTCAAAGTTGGAAATGGCTTTCCCACGTTTGGTAACATCGGACCCACGTTCGATCAACGTAACATCAAAACCGGCTTTTTGCAGTACAAAAGCATTAAAAAACCCAGCCGGCCCGCTACCAACCACAACCATTCTTTTATTGCTTTTTTTATAAGGTATTTCGAGTTTCTCCTTCTCAACTTGTTCTTCACCTTTCAACTCCGGCGATGATACAACCGCTTTTACCAGCCAGTGAATATTCGTCTTGTTTCGGGCATCCAGACTTTTCGTTTCCAGTTGGTACGAAAAGTTCGTAATCCGTAGTGTTTTGGCAATTTTACTTTGCAGCAAATCGGGGCCGTAATTGGTAGGTAGCTTAAACGAAACTGATTTTGTTCCCATGTATTGAAATATTACCTGTCAAAAATACGGAAAGATTGAATGCGATTAAAGCCATTTCCAAAAAACAAAAATTGTTTGTAACGTATCAAAATGTTGTGCGTCACATTAATGAAACAAAACAAGCAAGATTAAAAGACAGAAAGACAAAAAACGTTCTAAATTATTTTTTTACATGTTCAAACAGGTCGTTCATCGAAAAAAGAACCGGGGTAATCCTTTTTTTCAACAACTTTAAATCGAAAACAAAAATTAACGGCTTTTAGCAGCCATAAAAAGAAAACAAGTTCAAGCCATGATTAGTCTAAACAATGTTCACAAATCGTATGTAACGGGTAGTAACTCGTTGCATGTATTAAAAGGAATCGACCTTGAAATTCATTCAGGAGAGTTCGTCTCCATTATGGGCTCATCGGGATCCGGAAAATCAACCTTACTTAATATCCTGGGAATTTTAGATAATTACGACGATGGATCGTATTATCTAAATGGATCGCTGATAAAAGACATGTCGGAAAAGAAGGCTGCCAAACTCCGAAACGAGTTGGTAGGTTTTGTATTTCAGTCATTCAATCTGATCTCCTTTAAAAATGCCATGGAAAATGTGGCGCTTCCGTTGTATTACCAGGGAGTGAGTCGTAAAAAACGCAATAAAATTGCTGAAGAGTACCTTGATAAAGTGGGTTTGCTGGAGTGGGCAACACACTTGCCAAGCGAAATGTCGGGCGGACAGAAACAACGTGTAGCAATTGCCCGCTCCCTTATCTCTCAGCCAAAAATAATTTTTGCCGACGAGCCTACCGGTGCGCTCGACACCAGCACTTCGTACGAGGTAATGGATATTCTGAAAGAAATTAATGAAGACGGAATTACGGTTATTCTGGTAACGCACGAACACGATATTGCTGCAATGACCCAAAAAATTGTTCGGTTGAAAGATGGCCGGATTGATGAGGTCATTAAAAACGGCGATTTAAAAAGTTTTCAGCATCAGTACGCCAAAGAACTGGAAACAGCGTAGAGAAGTCTGCAGTCGCCGTTTTCAGTCTCAGTGGGCAGTTTGCTCCCGATGCTATTATCGGGATTTCGACCAGTTTTACAGTTCTCAACTTTTTACTTTTCACTTTAAACTTAAGCTTTCATGTTCGATATCGATAAATGGCAGGAGATCTTTTCCACCATCAAAAAAAATAAAATGCGCACTTTCCTTACCGGTTTTAGTGTGGCCTGGGGAATTTTTATGCTGATGATTCTGCTTGGAGCCGGTAATGGATTAAGAAATGGTGTTTCTGAAAATTTTATGCGTGATGCCGTAAACGCAATGTGGTTGTGGAGCGGCCGTACAAGCATTCCGTACAAAGGCATGCAGGAAGACCGGCAAATACGTTTAACAAATGCCGATTATGAAATACTGAAAGACATGGATGGGATTGAGCACACTTCCGGGCGGTATTACTTCAATGGTAACCAATTTTCCTATGGAAGTGAATATGGCGAGTACACCGCAGTAACCTGTCATCCGGATGTTATACAAGTGGAATCCATTATAATGGTGGAAGGCCGTTTTATCAATCAGGTTGATATTGATCAATCACGAAAATCGATAGTACTTGGTAAAGATATTTACGATGCGCTTTTCAATAATAAAAATGCTATTGGCGAATATGTGAAGGTGAATAATGTTCCTTTTAAAGTGGTGGGAATTTGCATGGAAGGTGATGATACACGTCATCGTAATGCTTATCTTCCGGTAACCACCGGGCAAAAGGTTTTTAACGGAGCTAATCTTTTTCACGATTTTGCCATGACCATAAATGCTGAAACACTGGAAGAAAGTCAGGCTATTGAAAAACGCGTAAGAGAAACACTGGCACGCAAGCATAAATTCGATGCTGCTGATGAATCTGCGTTAGGATCTTACAACAAATTGGAGGATGTAATTGAGACCATGAAAATTTTCCAGGCGATAGATATTTTTATCTGGATTATTGGTATAGGAACTCTCATCGCAGGTGTAGTTGGCGTAAGTAATATTATGCTGATTGTGGTTAAAGAACGCACCAAAGAAATTGGAATAAGAAAAGCAATTGGTGCAAGTCCTGCCTCGGTAATCGGGTTAATTCTTCTTGAAGCGATAATGATAACTACCATCGCCGGCTACATTGGATTGGTGCTGGGCACCGGGTTAATGGAAGGCCTGAATCTGATTGTGGAGAAACAATTTGCCGCATCAGCAGCTACAAATGGCGGAAACGGAGAAACCTTGTTTCGGAATCCGACTGTTGATTTGGGAATAGCCATGTCGGCCACCTTATTGTTGATTATTGCCGGGGCAATTGCCGGTTAT
>DASQBW010000381.1:0-9506 GCA_035635015.1 Draconibacterium sp.
CCCAAACAAGGTGAACTGACATTTTACTTACACTATGGCTCGTCCTTCTATATTCGACCATATTGTAAAACTATGAAATTTATAGAAACTAAAGTAGCTGCAATGAAATTGCAGGGTTTTAACCATTAACTAGAAAATAAAGGTCAAAAAATGTTAGCCATTAACGGTACCTCCAATCATAATCATTTTTTAATCGGAATGAAACCCACCTGTTGCCTTTCAGACCTGGTTAGAGAGATAAAAAAGTCATCCGATGCTTTTATAAAAGAGAAACAATTTTCAAAATTTCAATTTCGCTGGAAACAAGGATTTGGAGCATTCTCGTATGGGCAATCTCAATTGAATGATGTTATTCGGTACATTGAGAACCAGAAAGAACACCATCGGAAGAAATCCTTTCAGGAAGAATATCTGGCCTTTTTGAAAGCCTTTGACATTGAATTTAAAAATGAATATTTATTTGAATGGCTGGATGATTGATGCCGAACGGATGAAATGTTTATAGCCATTAGCAATGGTAAAACATGCGACTCCGCCTGGAGTCGTACCTTCATTCTATCATTATTTTCTATAAACATTTAAATCCTCCGGATTTGATTTTGCTTATGAACCTGGATTTCCTTCAATCCTTCTGCCCCTTGTTTGCAAAGAGGGGCAGAAGAGATGCCAGAGGCATCAAATGTATATAGCCATTAGCAAGGTAAAACATGCGACTCCGACTGGAGTCGTACCTTCATTCTATCCCTATTTTCTATAAACATTTAAATCCTCCGGATTTTATTTTGCTTATGAACCTGGATTTCCTTCTGCTCCATAAAAATCCGCTTCCCGGTTCTGCCCCTGGTTACAAACCAGGGGTAGAAGCAGCACTAATTATTGCACGACTTGCAATAGTTCGGATTCGATTCGTAATTCATGATATTGCCGTATTTGTCGGTGTAAAAAATACAGCATTCGGTTAGTTTTTGCTTCAGCAGCAGGCGGCCCCTGTGCACCCTGGTTTTTGCAGCCGAATATGAAATACCCAGGTAGAGAGCCATTTCTTTTTGCGACATCCCTTTTATTTCAGATAAGATGAGTGCTTCGCGGTATTTTTCGGGAAGCCGGTTTATAAAGGGTGCCACCCAGCTTTCTACTTCTTCCATAACATCTTCGCTTATCTCTTCTTTTTCTTCGGGTAACGACTCCGCGAAGTTCCCTTGTTTCTGTGCTTTCCGGTAAAAATCGACTATCGCATTCCGGGTGATCTGAAATAACCAGCTTTTTATTTTGGTACTGTCTTTTAACGACTCGATATTGGTGAGCATTTTAAGAAAAACATTCTGCAGCAGGTCTTCTGCTGTTGCCTTGTCCGTCACTCTTCTGCGGATAAACCGTAACAGCTGATCGTAATACGCATTCCAGACAGCTTCAATGTGGATGTAATCTTTATTTTCCATTATAGTTCATTCTATACTAAGTAGACGATCTTTTTGAAAAAGGTTGCAAAAGCCTGTTTTGTTCATCGGCCAACAGCAAATGCTCTGGCTAATTTACGGTTTTTAGGTGAGGTTTGTTGCCCCTGTGGTTGGGAGGTGAAAGAGCATGTGAAGTTACCTGATCCACCCCGTCATGAGAGGAGGGGACTTTTGCAACGCAGGAGTAAAAGGTCGTGGAGATGATTACAACATCTTAAACTACCCGCTTCACCCCCGGCACGAACCGAATCAGCCAGGCCAGTGCGAAACATGCTACCAAAGCTACCGGTGCCAGCACAATAAACTTGAGCAACTGATTGATGTTTTGCCAGCCCACAAAACAGGCACTTATTCCCAGTATTATTGGGGCATGAAGAATAAAAACTCCGTAGGCGCTATTCGATAGTTCCCGCGCCAAAACACCTTGTTTATTAAAGTATTTTTTTGACAGGCCAAGCAGGCCGATGATCATAGCCACACAAACCAGTTGCTCCCAAATGGCCCAGGTAAAACTTTGCCAGGTTCCGCCTCCTACAAAAGCCTCAATGCCTCTTTCTTTTCCGCCAACATACAACACCAGCGGCAACACCAGCCAGATCATTAGCTGTGCAAAAATAAACCAGCGCTTCGCACTTTTAAAGCTAATGGCTTCGAGCCAGTTGTTGTTATAAGCAATAACGCCAAAAACAAGCATAACAATGTATTGTACAAAAAACGGAAACTGCAAATTGGTAAAGGGCATACTCCAGCCCACCGGTAACCACAATCGTATAACATACTGGCTTAATCCAACCAGAAATGCCCCCAGCATCAGCTTTCCGGTTCCAGGATAGTTCATTCTTATTTTCCATTTCAGCCCGCTTAATGGCAGGTAAACAAGGGTAAAAATCAAAAGTGTCTCCACAAACCACAAGGGGCCAAATCCCCAGGCTCGCGAATTGGTAAGAAAACCGACAAAAGTTACAGCTTCGTGTTTGATAAAATAATAGTGGATAAAATTGGTAAGCGGATTCAGTAAAAAATAAAAAACGAGCAGAGGGATACCCAAACGAACCAGGCGGTCTTTTAAAAAGCGCACGTTTGTTTTACGTTTTAACGAGGCGGCTGCAAAATACGCCGATATAAAAAAGAACATGCCCATAAAAAAGGCCTGGTTGGTAATGTTAAACATAGCCTGAATGATCATTTCAGGCATACCGGCTTCCGATTCGTTGTAGTACCAGTCGCCCGGCGCTCCATAGGTAATGTTAAAATGCAGCAATACAACCAGGCAGATTAGAAAAATGCGAAGGTTGTCGATGTAAAACAAGCGTGATGTGGACGACATAGCCTTAGTTATTATTCGTTTATTTAATTCATATTGGGCTTAAACGGAATTCATTCCTAACAAGTTTCCCTCAACGCTTTACCAAAGTTATACATATCATCCGGTTTACGAAATGATTTCGATAAACAACTACGTATGAAGGATTAACGATGAAAGCTGAAGGATTAATGAAATTACTCTCAGGCATTTTAAGGGTGTTGGATTTTACACTAAAAAACACTTTGATAACCAATTCCATTTGATTCCGTAAAGACAAGAGTAAATTTAAAATTTAACCAACATGAAAAGTACAGCATTATTACTATTGGTATTCCTGTTTTCAGGAGTTGTTGTTTCTGAATTGCTGGCACAGGAGGCTCCTGCCATGCCACAAAACTTTTTTGTAATTGAAGAGTTCGTTTCGCCGTCGGATAACGCGGAATTTGTTAAAGTACAACAAAAAGCAGTCGACTTGTGGAACGAAGTGGGGCTTGATATTCCGCTTTACACCTACGCCACCAACATTAACTCGTATTACTGGGTAGTACCCATCGAAAATTTCGCCGGCATAGATCAACTGTTTGAAAAAGTAGGCACCATGACAGCAGAAATGAAGGAAAAAGGTTACGATGCCGACAAAGAATTTAAAGACCTGTCTACCGCCCGGCAAATGGTGATCCACTATTCGGAAGAACTGTCGTACCACCCCAACGGGCAGACAGGACAAACACGAGATAATGCCTATTGCGAGTTAACTTTTCTGTATCTGAAACAGGGTCATGAGGAAGAAGCCACTAAAGCTACTCAAAGATACAAAGACTTTTACAACAGCATTGAAGAAAAAGAGAACGTCGACTGGGATGTTTATACCGTTTGGATGGGTCCCGATACCCCCTGCTGGATATTGATGTACCGCGCCGAGAGCGAACTGGCCATGCGCCAGACAGAAGCTAAACTTGAAGCAAAATACCAGGACAAATTTGAGGAGTTGTGGACCAATTTCGCGCAACACGTTCGAAAAGTGGATACCCAAGAAGCCCGGTTCTTACCCAACTGGTCGCTAAATTTTGAATGAGAGGGTCGAGGCCTACCTTCCACGAGTCGTCATACTTCATAAAAGAAAGATTGCTTTGATCTCCGTCCGCTGCCTAATTCATCCCAAACTTCGGGTTATTGCAAGTGTAGCGAAGTAATCCAAGGGCAGAAAGACATTTCCTGGATAAAGACAGATTACTTCGGTCGTTCCTCCTTACAGCAATGACAAAACTCGAATATAAAGAAGGCAGCGGACAATGAACATGTTCATCCCGGCATGTTTGACCATTGTCCGCTGCGCAACCATAATCCAAAGAGCAAGTCATTACTAGCATAGCGAAGTAATCCAATGACTGTTCAGGTATTATCAGTGAGATTATTTCACCACAATTTCACTAATTTTCCCGGCTACCTCGAGGGCAGCATTACGACCGGTATCGTGGAAGAGTACTTTGCCGCTTTTTTTATCCGTGAGTGTAATTTCCAGCTCTGAGGTCATACTTTCGCTGATACGGCCATCCATAAAACCGGCTATTGGAGATGCCAGATCGGTTGCGTGATCGCGGTGCGCTAATACTTCGAGGCGGTAGTTTTTGTTTTCCATCAGCAATTCCACCTGCCGTTTGTTGGCCAACGAGCGCAACAGTTTTGTGCCGTTATAGGTGGTAAACTGAAACAGCTTGCCATTAAAATACAAACCGGCAATAAAGCCCACAAAGGAACTCCGCAACCACGGAATTTTAGCCACCGATGCTTTAAAAGAAATCCCCGGTTGGGAAAAGTGGTTCGACTGCATCCAAAAATACGCCGATGGAAATGAGTGGCCCCAGTCTTTTTCGATATAACCTCGTCCGCCGCTAAAATCGATGTATCTCCCCCGGATATTTAACGTCCCCTCCAGCGCATGATCCATACTTACTATACCGTGATAACATTCCATAAAAGGAACAAAAGTATAGGGACCCATAATACCTGGCGAATACCACCTGTTGGGCCAGGGAACCATGTTTTTAAACTGCAGCGTTCCGGAATAGTCGTCGAGTGCCAGCTGCATGCTGTGGACTGCAAATTCACTCTCTTCTATGCGGATATGAAATGAACCGGAGGCAGCAGAAAAAGAATGGGCAGGAAAAGAAATATATTCAGCTGTCTGAGCTTTGCCATCGAGCACCTGTATAAAAGCATGTTGAACGCCCTGATCATCTATCGCTATTCCGGGAATAAAGGCAAACGCCTGTTGCTCATCAGCAGAAATAATTTTATAGTACCACCCTTCGAAATACCTTTTGGTACGCCTCCAGCCATGGTAGCGCTCGGGGTTAAACAACGCTTGTATTTGTTTGATCGTGCGCATCTTTTGGTTTATTCCTCCAATAACTGAATTTTATCGATCTCGATGCTAAAGGCCTCTTCTTTTTTGTTGCCAATTAGCAGGGCAAACTCCTGAATTTTTCCCCCTTTAAAGTTAGGCAGATCGAGTGTACGTCCCCGGAATGACGGGTACATATCGTGTAAGGGAACTTTAATATCCTGCCAGTCTCCATTTGTAGAAAAATAGGCTATGTAGGAGTAATTGTCGCCTGCCCGGTCTTTAATACGCACCTGGTAACGTTTCCCATCGCCTTTTACCCGCAGTACCAGAAATTGATAGCCTGTGGTTTCAACAGCCGGAAACCGGTAATGCACCGAAGAAAATCCACCGTTGTTTTCCAACGAAACCAGCCCCGAAAAAAGGGCATGGCCTTGTTCGTTAAGTTTAAACGTACTGATAGAACGGCCACCCATTACACCGTCGTTAACGGTATACCAGCCATCCAGCATGGCGTTTTTTTTAAAATCGTACAATACTATGGTGTTCATTTGTAAAAAAGCGATTACGATTAATACTAACATTTTGCAGGGAATTTATTTATGGACGCTCAGCTGCTTTTTACACCCGTAAACCATTTGCTATCCGTACTAAGGTAGTGAAAAAACGGGAAGATAAAAGCAGGGAATATGCGGTATACATTTTTCTTTATTGATTGATAAATCCTCGCTGGATAAGATTTTTCACCAAAAAAAATTACACTATTCTTCTGCAGCTGTTTACGAATAAAACGGCTTGACAATCAACCATTTTGAGTTTCTGTTTGTTGTATACAAACACGGGCAAAACAACCGGGCATTAATTAATTAATGCATGATGTAAAACGAATTATTAATACTATAAAATTTAAACAGATGAAAAAAAATATGGGAATTATTGACAGAGTGTTAAGAACAATAGTGGCCGTAGTGCTTGCTGTTCTTTATTTTACTGGTACCGTAAGTGGGACACTGGGAATTATCTTGCTTTTGGTCGCCATTGTCTTATTACTAACCAGTGTACTTAGTATTTGTCCGGCTTATTATCCGTTTGGATTAAAGACCAACAAGGATAAATAAGGTCTGATTTGCCTGTTTTTTTCTTTCGAAAAAAGATATATTGATCTTATAATCCATATAAAACAATAGCCTATGAAAACAATTTTTACTTTACACGGAAAACTTAGCGGATTATTAATAGCCCTTGTTCTGATTTCTGCCGCAGTAGCAAATGCACAAACTACGCATGTTGTGCAGGTAACAAGCAATGTTTTCACTCCCAAAAACCTGACCATTGAGGTTGGCGATGTTGTTGAATGGCAAAACAACCAAGGCTTTCACAATGTAAATGGTACAACATCCACCTATCCGGAAAATCCGGAATCGTTTGGTAATAACGTAGGAAGCGGATGGACCTACTCGTATACCTTTAATACCGCAGGATCGTACAATTATCGGTGTGATCCGCACGCTGCCCTGGGAATGACGGGAACAATTGAAGTGACAGCTGTTTCCAACAGCCATACGCTAACGATTCATTTTACCGACATGCATCCGCATATTGGTCAGAGTTTTCATCTTTGGGTTTATGATCAGAACGACGGAACAGAACTTTACACAACAGAACGTACGGTTGCAGCGGAATTTGATGTTGTGGTACAGGGTATTGAAACAGGTAAATCGTATGATATCGATTTTTATGCCGACCATAATGGCAACGATACCTACGATGCTCCTCCCACCGATCACGCCTGGCGAATAGAACTGAACGATGTGACGGGTGACACCGAACTGAATTTCAGTCACAATACAAGTTTCACCGACATATTTAACGTTACCGATGTTAATGAACTGCCGCTCGCTTCATTTATCCTATATCCGAATCCAGCGACCAACAAAGTAACACTGGAATACAATGGATTCAACATAAACACTTCGGTTCGCTTATTGGATCTGGTTGGGAAAACACATACTGTACGTACAACACTTTTGAGCAATAAGGTTGAGCTCGATATTTCGGGGCTTCCACAAGGATTGTATCTGATTCAGTTACAGGATGGAGATATGCATCAAACACAAAAGTTAATTAAACGATAGACTTGTGTTATGAATAGGATAGTGTGGATTTTGCTGTTCCATTTAATTCTGACTCATGCAGCATTGGGGCAGGATGAAGATAATGCGGTTGAAAATGCTTTCCAGGGAACACGTGTTGTTAACGGATTATCAACCAATCTGGCCGACGACGGGGAACTGCTGCTGTTAATCCAGCATCGTTTCGGGGATATCAGTGGTGGATTTTATGAATTTTTTGGCCTTGATCTGGCGATCATGAGACTGGGATTCGAATATGGACTGGGGGATAACTTCAACATTGGTGTGGGCCGCAGCAACTGGTTAAAAACGTACAATGCTTTTGCCAAATACCAACTTGTTCAGCAGAAAAGTGATTTTCCCTTTTCTGCTGTTTTAAGTGTTGGCGGATCAGTGCCTACCATCCGTGATTATTTTCCTGAAGATTATGACAATTTCTCGGATAAACTGTCGTGGGATGCACAACTTCACCTGTCGAAAACCATGGGTAATTTTGCGCTGCATCTTTCGCCCGGTTATTTAGAAACCGGGTACCTGTATGATTTAAAGAAAAATCTGTCGGTATTTACCCTGGGCGCTGCAGCCGCAGTACGAATCTCCAAAAAAGTTTCGGCAAACCTGGAGTATCTGGTGCCGTTTAGCTCAGAAATTTCGGGAGATAATGCGCTTTCTCTGGGCGTGGATCTCGATACCGGCGGACACCTGTTTCAACTGGTATTATCGAATAACAACCAGATGTATCACCAGGCAGTGTATACCAACACTACCGGCAGCTGGGCCGATGGTAACCTGTATTTTGGTTTTAACCTGATTCGGGAATTCAAACTTAAAAACGATTACTCGTGGGTAGAATAGCGCTTAAAGAAATTGATTTAAATTCATAGTCTCTCATCCTACCTCCTGTGCTTTGTTTTCCAATTCAACTAACTGCTGTTTGTGCCTGATAAATTTGACAAAGGGAATTATTGCCAAAACCACGACCACAAAAACCACACAAAATAGAAATAACTGCTGCCAGTTAAAATAAACTTTTACTTCCCCCATAATCCATGCACCCGCAGATAATCCCAGGTTGGCAATTGCCATATATAGCGTAAACTGGGTTGCTGCTACGCGCTTCCAGCATAATTGCATGGCCACCGCAAAAATGGAAATCGTAATAAAAGTATCAAGCACCCCGTACACCATAAAAAAGCCGATAACAAAATTTTCATTGCCCCAATATTGAGGAAGTAAGGCCATTGTAAGCAACAAGGCAATGAGTGCAAGCGCATACAATACCATCATTTTTATTTTACCAAAAACATCGATCATGGCACCTCCTACGAACATGCCAAGAATACCTCCCACAAGGGCGGTTATTGAAAAAATATGAGAATAGCGAACATCAGTCCACCCCAGTTCCTGCACTGTAAAAACCGGCAAAGTTGCATTGACAATACCAACTGCAGTTCTATAAACAAAAACAGCAATCCCCATAAACAAACTCACCGGTAAAATAAACGCCTTATATAAACTATTGAGAAGGATCTTCCAGCTGGTTAATTGAATTTTTTGTGCCTCTGGGGATGTTCTTCCCGCAGTCCAGGGAGCCAGCCTTTCACCGGGACGTTCTTTTAGGATCAGTGGAAACAGCATAACTACGGAGATGATTATACCAAACATGTTCATTGCCAGCATAAAACTATAATGAGCAATTAACCAACTTGTAACAGCAACGGTTGCAGATATACCGACTGTTTTGGAGCCCCACATCAAACCATTGGCTCTGGCTTGTTGATCTTCCGGTAAAATATCGATGGCCAGACTATCAGTAGAAATATCCTGGAAAATACTCGCCAAACTACTCATAAACCCGGCAACCATAAGGATTGGAAGATGGTCGAGTGGAGATTTAATGACTGCCAGCAACATGAAACTGGCAACTAAACCCGCCTGTCCAAAAAGCATCCAGGGTTTTCGTCGCCCCATAGGTAAGTAAGTAAAGCGGTCCATAAATGGAGCTGCTATAATTTTAAAACTCCAGGGCAGCCCAACTATGGCCACAAAACTTCCAATTTCGGCCGGAGTCTTTCCATTTGCTGCCATCCAGGCCGGCAAGGCATACCAAAATACCCCATTTGGGATTCCTTGTGCAAAATACAAGGCTGAAAAAGTGATATACCTCAACAATGCATTTTCCGACAAAGCCGGTAATCGACGTATTAGTGTCATTTCTTTCCCTGATTGCGGCATAAGCATATAATTGTTATTTGTCTGTGTGAGTC
>DASQBW010000382.1:0-13383 GCA_035635015.1 Draconibacterium sp.
CGATAAATGCGTGTCGTCTTTTCTTGGTTCTGGAAAGCTTTTAGAGGTGATGTCTGTCCATAAATACATTTCTTTTGAGGCTTCATCGCCAATTGAATTCACATATTCTTCGGTTAAAGCCTGCAGGTCGATTAGCGGCACATCAAGATTATCTGCCACTTGTCGTGTAGCTACAGGGTAATTGCCATGTGTATCGATTAACTTGCCGTTTTCTCCAAATTTCCTTCTCACAATAGAAGTAAAAAGAACGGGATTTGCACCTTTTTTGCGTGTTTCGTTTACAAATTTTTTAAGGTTTGCAGTGTAGGTGCCAAACGGGGTTGTATAGCGCGTAGTGTCGTAATCTTTTTTGTCGTTGTGTCCAAACTGTATAAATACGTAATCGCCTTTTTGTAAACTGTCAAGCACTGTCTGCCACAGTCCTTCATTGATAAAACTTTTTGAGCTCCGGCCATTTTTTGCATGGTTGCTTACAGTAACGGTTTCGTTAAAATAATCGCCAAGTACCATGCACCATCCGGTTTCGGGATACGCTTCTTTCAATTTATTGGCCATTGTGGAGTCGCCGATGCAGTAAATACTAAAATTTTTGGGTTTCTGACAGGCTGACGAGAGGATCAGAATAAGGGCGGCAAAAAATATTAATTGTTTCATCCCTGGCTTAGTTAAAACAGAACAGCTTCTTCCGAAACTTCTTTTCCAACCTTGGTAAATTTTTGGAGTTCCAGATCTTCGTTCAAAATTGAAATATCAGCACAGCGCGAGCCCAGTATAGTAATTGCATCATCTGCCTTATAATCGTATGAAAGGGCTTTTATTTCTATAGCTGCACAATTTATTATATCAACAGCTTTTTCATTTTCAGTTTTGAGTTTGATATTATTGATTTTTACACCTTTTGCATCCGTAATAAAAAAACCATTTTGGGCATCCATCACCATGTTATTTAGTTCTACATTCTCCAGTGGCATTTCAGGCAGCCCTTGCAGGAAAACCGCCTGCTGTGCGCCATTAATGGTGATGTTTGAAATTTTTATGTTTTTAAATTGTGGTGTTTCTTCGGTAACCGGCAGCATTTCGTTTGATGTAATCATTCCTCCGTCTTCCATCATTGCAGCCACTGATCGTCCGCCATAATACAAGTTGAACGAAATGGCATTTGTAGGAATATTGGTCATATAAATATTTGAAATGAAGATATTTTCAACCACACCTCCACGACCGCGGGTACTTTTAAAACGCAGTCCAACATCGGTGCCCATAAACGTGCAATTTGAGACATGCATATTTTTTACACCACCCGACATCTCGCTTCCTACCGTTACGCCACCATGACCGTGATAAACAATATTGTCTTTAATAATCAGGTTTTCGCAGGGAATTCCATGTCGACGCCCGTCCTCATTTTTCCCCGATTTTATACAGATGGCATCATCGCCTACATCGAAACTACAGTTTTGAACCAGTACATTTTTACACCCGTCAATGTCAATTCCATCGCCATTTTGCGAATACCAGGGATTGCGTACTGTTATGTTTTTAACAATCAGGTCTTCCACCCATAGCGGGTGAATATTCCATGCCGGCGAGTTTTGAAATGTGGGGCCATCGAACATTATGCGTTTACTGTTTTGGATGCTGATAAAAACCGGGCGCAGGAAATCATGAATCGTTTCAAAATCCTCTTTGGTCTTGAGGTCGTCACGTACATTTTGATCGCCATAACCTTCTTCAGCCCCTCTTTTAAATTGTTCTGATGGATACCAGCCATCTCCTCTTTCGTTTAATACGCCTCCAGATGCAACCAGTTTTTTCCACTGACTTTCGGTTAATTTTGACTTTTTTACAGCACGCCACGCATCGCCGTTTCCATCCCAAACACCCTTTCCGGTAAAGGCTATATTTTCAACATTCTTTCCGTAAACAGGCGAGAGGCAGCGATAAGTGTCGAGGCCTTCAAAGTTTGTTGCTATAACAGGATAAAGGTCTTTGTTTGTTGAAAAGAGAATAACTGCACCGCGTTCTGCATGAAGTTCAAGATTGCTTTTTAAAGTGATAGGACCTGTTAACCAAATTCCGGGGGGAATGATAACCTTTCCACCACCTTTTTTTGTTACAGCATCAATGGCTGCTGCAAATGCTTCGGTGTTCATTTCAATACCGCCACTTATGGCGCCAAAATCGGTTATATTAACTTCGTAATCCGGAATCTCCGGTTCCTGAATCACCGGCATTTCAAATTCAATACCTTCGTATATTCCGGAGCTATCTGTTTGTACAGGTTTACTTTGCTGGCATCCTGCAATAACTGTTGCAAGTACAATAAAAACGGGTGTTAATCTTTTTGGTATCATTATGTATATATTTTACTACTGATTTTCAGTTTTTAATTCCGGTTAAAAATGTCTTCCTTCTTTTCTTTAAGCTTAACTCTTGTTATGCAGGTTTCAAATGGCACTGCACCGGGATCGTTTTTTTTGATTGATGCGGTTAAAATCGGTAAAATTTGTCAAATAATAAAAAAATCAGCTTGCTAAGTATATCTGGTATTACGGTTGGCACCTAAAAGGGACTTTTGTATTTTTAACCGACAGAAAATTCTTAAAGTATTTATATATTCCGCGACCGTTTAATAAATACGGTTCCGTAAATTCGAATTTTCATTCGAACAAACCAATTTAAAAGAACGTGTAGTTTAAAATTAACAAATCAACTAAATCATGAAAAAACAAATCTACTTATTACTCCTGTTATTAATCTTTTCTGGTGCTTCTTCACGTGCTCAGCAGGTAGTGTTTTTAACCGACGAAGTCGACCAGGAACTTCTGGCAGAGGAAGAAATTACTAAAGGTGATAATGGAAATGTTACAAGCATAAGCAATGTAAATGTACCTTCGATGACTGTTTATTTACCCGATGAGGATATTGCAACCGGTACAGCAGTTATAATACTTCCGGGTGGGGCGTTACGATTTTTGGCATGGGAGAGCGAAGGGACAAATGTGGCCAAGTTGCTCAATGAAAAAGGCATTGCAGCATTTGTTTTAAAATACCGGCTAAACAACGGAGACATGCCACGCCCAGCAGCAGGCGCGACTCCACCAAGAAGGTTAAGCGTTACTATTGATCAGTTCGATCAGCTTAAAAATGCAAATGCCAGTCCATCACAGGATGCAGGCCAAATGGAAGTTTTAGAAAAGTCGGCCACCGATACAAAGAATGCACTTAAAATGATTAGAGAACGTTCGGACGAATGGAATATCGATCCGGAAAAAGTTGGCTATCTTGGATTTTCGGCCGGAGGTTGTGTTGAGCTGGGTGCTGTAATCGGGCAAAATAATAAGGAATTACTGCCAAATTTTATTGGTTCAATTTATGGCCCTTCAATGATTGATGTTGTTGTGCCCGTTCCAACACCTCCAATATTTATCGCCACTGCTGCCGACCACAGAAATGTGGCTGCCGGTTGTTTGGCCCTGTTTACCAGTTGGAAAAAAGCCGGAGGCGAAGCTGAAATGCATATTTACTCAAAAGGTACAGGCGCTTTTGGTACAAACAAAATCGGTTCTACCAGCGACAATTGGTTTGATCATTTCTATTCATGGATGACCACTGAAGGTTTTTAAAGCCAACTGATCTTTTCAAAATTTTTAATTACCGGGCCCCAACAGGTGAATGGTTGATGTATTTTTTATCTTTGAGGTTCAATTAACAAAAACTAAAATTCTTTTTGTGCTCTGATAACTGCATTTTGCTGTATCGCATTTCCGAATAAACATCGGGATTAAAGGGGTACCATTGAGAACAAATAATTTTACCAAATGAAGAACTTAACTTTACTTTTAGCCCTGTTCATTTTCTTTTTAGGTACTGCCAATGCGCAGACCACGTCAGTTAAAAAGTCATCCAAATTAACCGAAGCCAGTCCGGAAAGTGTTGGTCTTTCAAGCGAACGTTTGGCACGAATCGATCAGATGTGTAAAGAGGAAGTTGACAATGGTAACCTTCCCGGAATTGTGACATTGATTGTACGCGACGGAAAGATCGTGAATTGGAAAGCCTATGGTGTTGCTAACGAAGAGGGTGACAAATTGGAACGAGATGCGATTTTTCGTATTGCATCGCAGTCGAAAGCAATCACTGCAACCGCAGTAATGATGCTTTGGGAAGAAGGAAAGTTTAGGCTGGATGATCCGATTTCGAGGTATATCCCCGAATTCAGAGGACAACGGGTGTTAACTTCATTTAGTTACAGCGACACAACCTGGAGGGGCGTTCCGGTTAAAAACGAAATTACCATACGCAATTTACTGACACACACTTCGGGTATTGGTTATGGTGCCATTGATGGAGATGAACGTTTTAAGATGTTGTACGAAAAAGCGGGAGTAACGGATTTATTTACTACCGAAAATATTACCATTGAAGAGAGTGTGAAGAAACTGGCTAAGATGCCACTGCATCACGAGCCGGGAACTCAGTTTACCTATAGTGAAGGACTTGACGTGTTAGGCTATTTTATTGAAATCGTATCAGGAATGCCTTTTGATGAATATTTGCAAACGCATATTTTTGATCCGCTGGGAATGGAGGATACACATTTTTACCAACCGCAAAAAAATGCAGATCGTTTGGTTGATGTGATGCAAAAAGTCGATGGAAAATGGGAGAAATACCCGGTTACATTTTACGATACCGATTATCCGGTTAAAGGTGCTAAAACATTCTTCTCGGGAGGTGCAGGATTATCGAGCACCGCAAAAGATTATGCTACTTTCTTACAAATGTATTTGAATGGTGGCGAGTACAATGGCGTACGTTTATTGAGCCGCACTACAGTTGAACTAATTACATCAAATCAAACCGGTGATATATGGGTAAACGACGGCACCAAATATAGTCTTGCTTTCGAGCTTCTTACCGAAAAAGGTCACAACAAGGGAGGAATGGGAAGCACAGGTACATTTAACTGGGCAGGCTATTTTAATACACAGTATTTTGCCGATCCAAAGGAAAATATTATCGGAATTATTATGAAACAAACTCAAGGGCCTGTTCGCGATGCTACCGGTTGGAAATTCCGTCCGATGGTATTTCAAACTATTGATGATTAACAGGTCGATGAGGTTATATTAGCTCAATTGAGCATTGAGAAAGCAACACTAATACCTTAAAGCAGGATGTTGGTGTTGCTTTTTCTTTTGGCGCCGGTTAGGCCTAAAAATGCTGCTTCTTTGTACAATAAATGCAAATCGCAATAAATTCTTGTTAATCTGATGTTAAACCGGGGTTTTGAAGTGCTTGTAGGTTTTTTATTTGTAGATTTATAATTAAAACAACAAAAAATAACTACAAATTTAAACCGTATGAAATATATGTTCAAAATCTTGAAGAGTGTCTCATCGCTTCTTGTTTTCATTTTTATTTTTTCGGCATGTGATACCAATAAGTGGACCCAGTTTTTGGGACCTGATTCAAACATGATTATAGAAAATGAGAACCTGCCTGCTGAATGGAATGACAATCTAAACGTTAAATGGACTGCCCCGATGGAAGGGGAAAGCTGGTCGTCGCCGATTGTAATGGGCGATAAAATTTTTATTTCGTCATCGGTATTGGTCAAAGAAGCCGAAAAACCGGATCCAAAACCAGAAGCTGAGCAACAAAACCAATCAAAGCAGGAAGAGGAAGACACAAGTTTTTCGACCGCAGTTTACAAGTGGCAATTGACCTGTATTGACGCCAGTACCGGAAAAGAAATCTGGAAGCAGGTTTCATTTGAAGGAAATCCGAGAATTAACAAGCACGCCGGAAGTACCTATGCCTGTGAAACGCCTGTTACCGATGGCAAACATGTTTATGTTTACTATGGTATGGTTGGTGTATTTTGTTACGATATGGATGGAAACCTGCAGTGGGATAAAGACCTTGGAGCCTATAAGACGTTGAATAACTGGGGAACAGGAGCATCACCGGTAGTGTATAACGGACTTCTTTATGTGTTGGTAGATAACGAGGAGAACTCATTTTTAATAGCACTTGATGTTAAAAGCGGTGAAGAAGCATGGAGGGTTTCGCGCGACGAAAAAACAAACTATGCCACGCCGGTTGTATGGAAAAAAACCGAAGGGAATGAGTTGATCGTTATGGGTAAAACAGTTCGGTCGTATGAACCCGAAACCGGTAAACTGAACTGGCAATTAAAAGCCGATGGCAATTATGGGATGTCAACACCAGTTTACAATGATGAACTTATTTATTTTGGTAACGTAGCCGGGCCAAATGAAGCAACAACATTGTATGCTGTAAAGGCAGGAGCAAGCGGTGATATCAGTCTGGCTGAAGGAGAAACTTCAAACGAATGGGTAGCATGGACTAATGGTGAAAGTGGAATATCAAATCCATCGCCAGTTCTTTATAACGGATTACTTTATATTGTGAGTGCCAGGGGAGGTAATGTAAGTTGTGTTGATGCTGTTTCAGGAGAAATTTATTACAACGAAAAAATCAATAGAGTAGGGGCATGCTGGGCATCGCCGTGGATTAACAACGATAAATTATTTTTTACCGATGAAAGAGGAGTTACTCGTGTAATCAAAGCAGGACCTGAATTTGAACTGTTGGGAGAAAATACCCTCGACGATAAATTCTGGACATCTGTAGTTCCTGCTTCCGATGCTTATGTTTTTAAAGGGGAGGATAATATTTACTGTGTAGCAAATGTCAATTAGGGTTAAGATTAAATACGCCATTTAAAAAGCCTCGCTTTATTAGCGAGGCTTTTGTTATGCTGATTTTTGGTTGTTATGCCAGAAAAGATTCCAGCATCCAGATTTCTTTATGTCCTACACGCGCGTATGTTAAAAAAGCCTGTCACCGGAATTGCAGATACCTTCTTGTAATATACATTTGTAAAAATTCTGCATTAAAGTTAGGGTTGAGTAAATAGTTTCAGCTAAACATTCATTCAGTGCAGGTGTTTTATTTTTGAAAAAAAGAAACGATGCAAAAACACGATCATCACCATCACCATCATCACGCAGTTAAGGGCCGAAAACTGCTGTGGGTAACGGTGTTAAACCTGTCAATTACCGTGGTTCAGGTTATTGGGGGAATAGTCTCAAACAGCTTGTCGTTACTATCCGATGCATTACATAATCTGGGTGATTCGTCGGCCATATTTATAGCTTTTCTGGCCGGAAAACGAAGTCAGAAACAACCCGATGAACAAAAGACATTTGGTTACAAACGCGTAGAAATTCTGGCAGCGTTGTTTAATGGAGTTGTGTTAATCGGGATATGTTTGTATCTGTTCTTTGAGGCCTACGAACGTTTCATAAATCCCGAACCAATAAAAGGAAAGATAATGTTTATAGTGGCAAGCTTTGGCTTGCTGGCTAACCTGGTTTCGGTAGTTGTACTAAACAAAGACAAGGATCAAAACTTAAATGTTAGAGCCGCTTATCTGCATTTATTAGGCGATACTTTTTCTTCGGTAGCAGTTATTATCGGGGGATTGGCTATCTGGAAATTTGGTGTTTTCTGGATTGATCCACTAATAACCATTCTGGTGGGATTGTACATTATTTATCACACCTGGGATGTGGTTCGGGAAACAGTGGATATTTTAATGCAATCGACACCCGCACAAATCGACCTTGGTAAAGTAAAGAAAGAGGTAGAGAAGATAGCGGAGATCGACAATATCCATCATATTCATGTTTGGAAGCTGGATGATACACAAATTCACCTTGAAGCACACATCAACCTAAATGACAATATCAGCATGACGGAAATGATGCAGGTTAGGGCCGAAGCCGAAGAACTTCTTCAGCATAAATTTGGAATTGCACACATTACCTTGCAGGCAGGTTATGAGTGTTGTAACAAGGAAACTGGATTGTTGGCTCATTAACCAGTTAATGCAAAGTCCGTCCTTATTTCGCTAAAATAATCTTAAATCTGTTTGAATCCACCTGTTACTGCATTGTATATTTTGAAAATGTTTTGTTTTTTCGCAGCAAACCATAATATGAATTAAAATGAGATATAAAGGGATTATTTTTTTGTTGGCCGTTCTGGCCCCAGGTGTATTTGCACAAACTAAATTTGAGGTAGATGTTAACAAACCGGGCGCAGCCATTCAGCAAGATATGTACGGTGTTTTTTTCGAAGACATAAACTTTGGCGCCGATGGCGGTCTTTATGCCGAACTGATAAAAAACCGTTCGTTTGAGTTTCATCAACCGTTTGTGGGCTGGTTGCCTTTCGGAAATGTAGAAGTTAGAGATGATAATCCTGCTTTCGACAGAAATCCAAACTATGTACGTTTAAATGAATCCGGATTGCGAAGAGGCACTGGGCTGGAAAACAGTGGCTTTCGCGGAATGGGGTTTAAAAAGAACGACTCGTATCGTTTTTCATTTTATGCGCGTTCGATTGATGACGGTGAAAAGAATTTTGTAATTGAGTTGGTTGGCAGTAACGAAGATGTTATTGGATCTGGCAGATTACAGGTTAACGGAGATAACTGGGAAAAATACTCCTGCATCATAAAATCATCAGTAACCGATGCCAAAGGTAAGGTTCGGATTGTTTTAAGATCGGAAGGAGAGGTAGACCTGGATCACATTTCATTGTTTCCGGTAGAAACATGGAAAAACCGCGAAAACGGTTTGCGTAAAGATTTGGTTGAAGCACTTTACGAATTAAATCCGGGCGTGTTCCGTTTTCCGGGAGGATGTATAATAGAAGGAAATACAATTGATACACGTTACCAGTGGAAAAACAGTGTGGGACCTGTTGAAAACCGGCCGTTAAATGAGAACCGCTGGAACTATACTTTTAAGCATCGTTTCTTTCCCGATTATTACCAAACTTATGGTATGGGGTATTACGAATTCTTTCTGTTAAGCGAAGACCTTGGTGCCGAACCTCTTCCCGTTATTAACTGTGGATTGGCTTGTCAGTACGAGAGTGAAGAGTGTGTGCCTGTAGAAGATTTACAACCATATATTGATGATGCTGTTGATCTGATAGAATTTGCCAATGGTTCGGTAGATTCTAAATGGGGGAAAGTGCGTGCCGATATGGGGCATCCCGAGCCGTTCAATCTAAAATACCTTGCAATCGGTAACGAGCAGTGGGGTGAACTATATGTAGAACGTTTGATCCCTTTCCTTGAAGTACTGCGGGAAAAACATCCTGATATTAAAATAATTGGAACATCCGGGCCAACACCCGACGGCGAGAATTTTGATTACTTGTGGCCCAAAATGACGGAACTTGAGGTTGATTTGGTTGACGAACATTATTACCGCAATCCGGAATGGTTTCTTGAAAATGCTGACCGTTATGACAATTACGACCGTAACGGACCAAAAGTTTTTGCCGGCGAGTTTGCTTCGCACCACAGAACACGCAATAATAATATGCGCGCTGCCATTTCTGAAGCTGCTTTTATGACTGGGCTGGAACGTAATGCCGATGTAGTTCATCTGTCGACTTATGCACCGCTATTAGCTCATTATGATGCATGGCAATGGAAACCCGACATGATTTGGTTTGATAACCTTCAGGTGGTTCGCACACCAAACTATTATGTACAAAAATTATACGCGAACAATATTGGAACTCATGTTCTTTCACTGACCAGGAACGGCGAAATGGTTATTGGGCAGGATAGTTTATATGCAAGCGCTGTTCTCGATGAAAATTCTTCTGAGGTAATTGTGAAAATTGTCAATGCTTCGGATGTTCCGCAAGACATAACCATTGATTTGGATGGATTGAAAAAATCGGTTGAGAATAATGTAGTTGAAATTACCTGTTTGCATTCAAATGAGCCAGATGCGATAAATACGCGGGAGAATCCCAATAATCTGGTTCCGGTAATGTTTTCCGTAATGGCTGACGAAAGTAGCTTTACAATAAAAGCATTAGGTAATGCTTTTTATGTGTGCAGCCTAAAAATCGATAAATAGAAAGTGGGTGTCAGATAAATAAAAAGCCGGTTGTATATATCGGCTTTTTATTTTGCCTTATCTGAAAGTTTTGTAACGAAGAATTTAAATGCTAAATCATTAATTTGGTTTTGGCTAAATATTGAAGCCTGTTTTTAGACTATTCTACTTTAAAAAAGGAGGTGGGATTGCTGTGATTCGGGATTGAGTTATCTCCTGCATTTTCTTCTTTAGTATCAAACTTTTATACCCCTTTTAATAATAATAGTATAATTTACTCATAAAAAAGGATCAAATCCGTTGTGCTTTTTTTAGAATGAATTTAAATATAGTTTCTAACGAATTCAACCTGTTGCTTAAAAGTATACGCTGTTTGGTATATTTGTTATGTATATAAAAGCATGGTTGTTAGATAATTATGTTTATTGCAGATGTGTAGATTGCGATTGTGAGAAGTTTATGCTCTACAGCATGTTTGTTCATTTTATTTGTAAGTAAATAATAAAAGTTAAAAATACTTTTATAGATTTGTTTCGCTAAATTTATTATGAAACACTACACTAAACATCCGAAACATTTTGTAGCAGTAGATTGCGTGATACTGGGGTACGATGGAGGAGGATTAAACTTATTGCTTTATCCACGAAGCTTTGAACCTTCAAAAGGAGCATGGTCGTTAATGGGTGGATTTGTTCAGGACGATGAATCTTCGGATGATGCGGCAAAGCGCGTTTTAACACAAACCATAGGATTAGAAGATATTTTTATGCAGCAGATCGAAACTTTTGCAAAACCCGATCGGGAATCGGAAGCAAGAGTAATTAGTATTGCATATTATGCTTTGGTTCGAATGGAGGAACACGATAAGGACAGTGTGCGCGAAAATGGTGCACATTGGTGGCCTGTTACCGACTTGCCCGAAATGATTTTCGATCACGGAGAAATGGTGGAAAAGGCATTTGTTAAATTGCAACAGGAAGCCGGCTATCGTTTGATCGGAAAAGAATTTCTGTCCGATAAATTTACATTACTTCAATTACGGAAACTGTACGAAGCAATATTTCAACGCGAATTTGATCCGGGAAACTTCAGAAAGAAAATATTATCACTTGACGTTCTGGAGCGACTGAATGAGAAAGATTCATCAGAATCGAAAAAAGGGGCCTTTTATTACCGCTGTAAAAAAGAGGTTGCCGAACGCAGTTTGGACAGGATTGTGAAGGTTTAATAAAATAATGACTTTAATAAAAGTATAATATACATTTAAAAAATAAGAATATGAGCAGTACATTAAAAGAAATGGAAGTGTGGTTTGTAACAGGTAGTCAACACTTGTACGGACCTAAGACATTGGAACAAGTTGCAGAACATTCAAAAGAAATAGCTGCAGCTTTTGATGCATCAGAGGACATCCCTGTAAAAGTTGTGGTTAAACCTACAGGAACAGGGTCTAAAGAAATTCATAGAATTTGTAAAGATGCAAACAGTGATGACAATTGTATTGGTATCATTACCTGGATGCACACTTTTTCACCAGCAAAAATGTGGATTCATGGATTGAAAGAACTAAACAAACCTTTGTTGCACCTGCATACACAGTACAACAAAGAAATTCCATGGGACGATATCGATATGGATTTCATGAACCTGAACCAGAGTGCACATGGTGACAGAGAATTTGGTCACATTACTGCACGTATGCGTTACAACCTTAAAATGGTTGTAGGTCACTGGCAGGATACTAAAACCGTTTCACAGGTTTCTTCATGGGCACGTGTAGCTGCTGCATGGGCAGATTCGCAAGATATGTTAATTGTGCGTTTTGGAGACCAGATGAACAACGTAGCAGTTACCGATGGTGATAAAGTGGATGCAGAAAGAGTTTTCGGATATCACGTAGATTACTGTCCTATTGCTGAACTTGTTGCTGTACAAAATGAAGTTACAGACGAAGAAGTTGCTGAGTTGGTAAAAGTTTACGAAGCAGAATACAATTTTGCGGATAGCTGTAAAGAGGGTGGAAAAGATCGGAAGCAGGTAGCTAACGCTGCTAAAATTGAAATTGCTTTGCGTCGCCTGTTAGAAGCAAAAGGAGCGAAAGCTTTCACTTCAAACTTCGATGATTTGGAAGGTATAGATCAGCTGCCAGGTTTGGCGTCGCAGCGTTTAATGGCCGACGGATATGGATTTGGTGCTGAAGGTGACTGGAAAACTGCAGCTTTATGCCGCACAATGTGGTTTATGAGCCAGGAAATGCCAAACTACAAAGGATGTTCTTTCTTAGAAGATTATACCTTAAACTTCGATGGCAAAAACAGTTCAATTCTTCAGGCACACATGTTGGAAGTTTCTCCGTTAATTGCCGATGGCAAACCAACTCTTGATGTACTTCCTTTGGGAATTGGTGGTAAAAACGATCCTGCACGTGTTATCTTCAAAAGTAAAACCGGACCTGGTGTTGCTGCTACAGTAATTGATATGGGAAGCCGTTTCCGTATGATTATTAACGCAGTTGATTGTATTGAATCAAAAGACTTACCAAAATTGCCGGTAGCAAGCGCGCTTTGGATTCCACAGCCTAACTTCGAAGTAGGAGCCGCTGCATGGATTTTGGCCGGTGGTACACACCACACCAGCTTCTCTTACGATTTATCTGTTGAAGACTTATTAGACTTCGCTGAAATTGCTGGAATCGAAGCTGTAGTAATCGACAACGATACAACCATTCCTGCCTTCAAAAAAGAACTTCGCTGGAATGACCTTTACTATCATTTAGCTAAAGGATTATAATATAAACTAAATCAAAAAATAAATCAACTTTTATGGAATTACTAGATTGGATTGTAATTGGCCTGTTTGCAGTAGCTCTTATTGGAGTTATTGTCTGGGTTCTTAGTCAAAAAGAAGAAACTTCAGGTGACTACTTCCTGGCAGGACGTGATGCTTCCTGGATTGCGATTGGAGCTTCAATTTTTGCGTCTAACATTGGATCTGAACACCTTATTGGTTTAGCTGGAGCCGGTGCCTCAAGTGGTATGGCAATGGCACACTGGGAAATTCAGGGGTGGATGATCCTTGTTCTGGGGTGGGTATTTGTACCTTTTTATTCACGAAGTATGGTGCTTACCATGCCCGAGTTCTTGGAAAGAAGATACAATAAAGAATCCCGTACTGTTTTGTCGCTTATCTCATTAGTGAGTTATGTACTGACAAAAGTTGCAGTAACTGTATATGCCGGAGGTTTGGTATTTCAACAGGTATTCGGTATTGAAACCATGTGGGGAATCGATTTCTTCTGGATCTCTGCTATTGGGTTGGTGCTCTTAACCGCTGTTTATACCATTTTTGGAGGTATGAAATCGGTGTTGTACACCTCGGTGCTTCAAACACCAATTCTTCTTGGTGGTTCGTTGGTAATTGT
>DASQBW010000383.1:0-1502 GCA_035635015.1 Draconibacterium sp.
TGATAATTATTCTTCGGGCTACGATCAGCCGACAGGATGTTGTGGTTTTTTTGAGTGTGAAAATAACGAGCAGGCCGCTTTCAAACTGTTCGACACTGCTCGCGAATGGCTGAGAGAAAAAGGGATGCAAGCCATGGATGGCCCAATAAATTTTGATGAGAACTTCTTCTTTTGGGGATTACTAAAAGAAGGATTTCGTTCGCAAACGTTTGGGATGAATTACAATCCGCCCTATTACAACGATTTATTTGCAGCTTACGGCTTTAAAACCTATTACGAACAGTACAGTTATTCGCTGGACATAACAAATCCTGACTTGCCTGCTCGGTTCTGGAAAATTGCAGAATGGGTGGCTAAAAAACCGGGTTATTCATTTCAGCATTTTTCGTTTAAGAAACAGGATCAGTATCTTCGCGACTTTATCCATATCCATGAAAAAGCATGGGGCGGACATGGAAATTATAAGCCAATTGAGTTCCAGTTACTAAAAGATTTGTTGTCAAACGCCAAAATTATTCTGGATGAAGAATTTATATGGTATGCCTACCACAAAGGGGAGCCCATCGCATTTTTTATGCAAATTCTTGATTTAAATCAGATTCTGAAAAAGTTAAGAACCGGCAAACTAAATTTGTGGCAAGGCCTGAAATTATTGTATTTAAAAAAGCGCAAAACAATAACGAGGTGCCGGGTAATTGTTTTGGGTGTTGTTCCGGGTTATCAGGGTAAAGGAGTGGAGTCGGCAATCTTTCATCATTTGAAAAAAGTAATGTTGCGAAAATCGTGGTATAACGATATGGAAATGAGTTGGATCGGGGACTTTAATCCGAAAATGAATGCCATGTTCAAATCCTTTGGTGCGGACCGCACACAAACTCACTGCACACTGCGTTATTTGTTCGATCAGGAGAAAGAATTTGTACGGGCTCCTATTATTGAATAAAATTGGTACGTATTGTTGTTTTTTAAACTATTATTGCGACAAATTTGAGAGATGCAACTACTGGAAGTCGTTGACAAGAAAACAAAGAAACAGTTCCACCAGGTACCACACATCATTTATAAGAATGATCAGAACTGGGCTGCTCCTTTGCAGGGGATGATTGAGGGAATATTTGATCCGAAAAAGAACAAAACTTTTCGGAATGGAAAAGCTATTCGCTGGATTTTGGTTGACGACAACGGCAAGTTGATTGGCCGGATTGCCGCATTTATAAATTTCAACCTTGCAAAAACCTACGAGCAACCAACAGGTGGCTGTGGTTTCTTTGAGTGCATCGATGATCAGGAAGCGGCCAACAAACTGTTTAAGGCAGCTGCCGACTGGAACAACGAAAATGGCATGGAGGCCATGGACGGCCCAATAAATTTTGGCGAGAATTACGTAAACTGGGGATTGCTGGTTGATGGATTTATGCCTCAGGGATTTGGAATGCCTTACAATCCAAAATATTACGAAAAGCTGTTTCGTGATTTCGGTTTCGAGGTGTATTTCGAACAGT
>DASQBW010000384.1:0-3320 GCA_035635015.1 Draconibacterium sp.
AGATATCGGTCCAGTTGGGCATACCTCCATAGTTTCGGTCGTCGATGTAGAGATCGGCCAGTATTTTCCGGCTGATATTTTCGTTTAGTTTTTCTTCCGGGTAATTCTTATTGACTGCATAAAATTCCACCCCTTTTGATGCGCAAAATTCGATGGCTTCGTTCAGTTCTTTACCTGCCCGGTACGTCCACAGGATGAGTTTATGTCCTTTGTCATGCAAGGCGCGTAAGGTGTCGGTGGCAAAAGGCAGCTCCTTCCCGATTTCGGGGTAACGATGTTCTACTATGGTGCCATCGAAATCTACGGCTATGGTCAATGGTGTTCTCATACAATTTGTTCTTAAAAAGGGGTCAGCTTATATATGCTGATAGTTCGGCTAAAAACTCAGCCGAAGATAAGTAAAGCGGGTGTATGTTCCAGGTACTTTTCTTTTTCGTCTTCCTTCAGGACCAGGTAGCGGATTTTTCTTTTGATCATCTTTTCTGTTTTTGCTGCAAGTGTGGCAATCATCCGGCTGTCCAGTCCGTTTCCCACCAACAGGATGTCGATGATGTCGGATTCTTTTCCGTACGCCAGATCGCCTATCAGATAAGCCTTATCCAGTTGTTCGATGTGGGTGATGAGTTTATCATTAATGGTATTCAAGCCCACTGTTTTTTGCAAAATGCTATTGATCTCATCGTACAAGGGATGCAAATCGTTGGCCCGGAAAATCTTTTTATTTCCGTTAAAACTTGAGACCAGTAATCCTGCTTTCTCCAGGCGGTTTAGTTCCACCCTTATGGCATTTGACGATTCTCCAAATTCATTTTCCAGATTCCGGAGGTAACTGGTGGTCTCCTTATTCAGAAAAAACTTAAGTAATAATTTTAATCTTGTTTTGTTGGTAATCAGAGACTCTAACATGAGGTTTGTTTAATAATTTAAATGAAATGGAGAGTAAAGAAAGACAGGGGTGAAATTCTGAAAAGACACTGCTTCGCCTCCTCAGTTACATTCTAATTGTATGAGTAGGTAGCTAAATGTTAAATTGAGTAACAAATGTACTCGTTTTGTTGTGTTTTTTGTTAATCAGCCTTAAAACTGCCAAAAAATAGCTATTTGTTAAATAAAGCTTAAATAAAGAGCAATTGGTTGTTATTTTTGTTTGTTTGGCTAACAGTGTGTATTTGGTCGGTTTTCAAACGGTGTTACATTTAAACGACTCTTATTTGCTTCCGGAGAAGGGCATCACCGGTTTTTGAAATTTTCCTTTTCGGCTTTTATGATTTCCCAATTCGTTGGAATGGTAAAATATTCCCACCTTAATTTCGGTATAGATCCCGCGGATATCGAAATCGTTGCGCCGGTCCCATTCCGATGCATTTATATCATCGTTATAATTGTGTACGGCATCTAAAAAATCGCAGGGCGAATAGTTTAGTGTCACAGTTGTATTAATGATAAAATGCCTGCTTTGATAAGAGCGAACTCCTGCCGAAGCAAAATATACTGCTCTGATGATGTTGTAAGTATTAAAATCTCCGGTATTCTTTCCAAAGATCAGTTCGTCATTGGGGGCATCAATGTAATTCAATTTCGAGGTGAAACTGGAATAACCCATTCCGGCCCTTATAAAAGGTTCCAGTCGCCAGGGGTATCGAAAGTATTCGTACTTGCGAAAGTAATAGCCCAAATAAAATTTCTGACCAAAAAGCTGTGTGCTGTATTCTACCGGTTCGGTGATCGGGTCTCTCATTTCGGGGTGTATCCCTTCAGCAGAAAATTGAGGATCATCAGTATCGCCTTTTAAAAAGGTGAGGTGTACGTCGGTACCCACTTCAAAATGATTTGCAATTAATTTTGATAATTCAACACTAAATGCAGGAGCTATTTTATGATCGAATTCGTTGAGAATCCTTGTATAATCAGGAGTGAGTTCGGTATTTACTTTGGCCGCACCCAGATTAGCACCAATGATCAATCCTGCGTTGGGATGCTGTGCCAAGACAATAACAGAAATAAACAGTAAACTAAATGTCGCTATGAGGTGTCTCACGTTTTTTGGTTTATTGGGAGTATAAAAAAAAGGAAATAAATTGAAACATAAAACCCATTTATCATATTTTCTCCGGGTGTTAAAGTTTATTTATTCTATAGTCGAGATGTGACAGGGTGCATTATTGTGCTGTACTGTGCTTGTTGAAATTAATAAACTGTTTCAGGGACTGCGCTTAGGCAGCGCGCAGGAATTTCAACAAGAAAAGCAGTTCCGATCTGTTCGATTTGCAATGCGAACTTGTTCTTTCCACGTGATTCGATCAGTTCACCTCTCAAACCAACCATTGGTCCTTCGATGATTTCCACGAGCCTCCCGGCTTCAAAATTTTCCCGGGTCACATCCACCTCAAAATCAAATTGTTCAAGCAGGGTGCGCATGCTGTCGATTTCCTGCTGGCTGACGATTGCTGCTTTTCCCTCGAATGTAATGTAGCATACCACATTATTCAGCTGTAATACTTTGTCGTACTCTTTTCCTGTGATGTGTACAAAACAATAACCGGGAATGAGAGGTGCTTCCACCCATTTTTTGCGGTCTTTCCACTGGCGAAGTTTTTTTTGCAGAGGAAGGTAGCATTTAATATTTTTAAATGATAGCTCTAAAGCTACTTGTTTTTCTGCGCGGGATCTCGTGTAAACTACATGCCAGTGTTTTTGAGCGTGTAAAGTAATCATTAGTTTGTTTTTGGTAAACGGTTTTTGGTTGTGCAAAACTACAAATTATGCTGTAAAAAAGAAAATGCACTGGCCTTAAAAGCTTATTTGTCAGAAATAAAAGTGTTTTGCTGCAAATGGAAAAAGATTAAGGGAGTGTGAGACTTTGAGAAGGTGAGAGTTTGAGACTTTGAGATGATGGGTATTTTAGATTGGGAGGTGGTGACTGAGTGATTGAGGATTTGGTGAATGGGTGAATGAGTATTTGAGGGATTGAAGGGTTGAAGGACTGAAAGAGTTAATGCATGAATGGTAAATGCCTTAATGCTTAAATTCTGAAACGGCTTTGTGTCTTTGCGACTTTGCGAGAGAAAAATAATGAGCGCCGAGATGATGAGAATAGATTGATGAAGATTTGAAGACCAATGTACGAAGCCCGGAGTTGGGAGCAGGAAGAGATTTTCGCTTGAGGTTTGAAGCTTGTAAATTGTGACCCATAGCCAGAAGCTAATGGTTCGTAGCTTGCTGCTTCCTAGAACGTGTACACCAGGGCGAGTCCTTTTTGTTGGCCGTTTTTGAAAGGGAAGATATCGAGATTATTAAGGTGTTCGCGGTCCCATTTGTAT
>DASQBW010000385.1:0-2141 GCA_035635015.1 Draconibacterium sp.
GCCTCCATTAGTTCCGGGAAATCGTCGCTTAAACGTTTATAACCATCCGTTTTAAAAGAAACCAAACCATCAAAAGTTGGGCGTTTGGGAAATACATTGTTATTTCTCCATACAAATTTGTTGGAAGCATTGTTATCCGAATTTTCCCCAATCGGGTGTAACCCGGGAATTGGAAATCCTTTGGGTTCTGAATCTAAATATGCCTTAAATTCAACAGGATCGATATCATTAACAACCGTGTAATGCAAATTCAGCTGTGTTGAAATAATTCCATCTAAAGCAAAAAGGATTACAACAATTGCGGGTAAATATTTTTGTTTTTGGCCAAAAGCTAACACCAGGAAAAAGCATCCCAACAACAACAAATGGATGATGCCCTGTAAAACAGCAGCCTCATTAATTGTCGTTTTTTGCAGCCGTTCGGCTAATGATAAATCAAAATCATAAAGTACTACAGATTCAAGTTTGCCCACCGAACGTACAACAACAAATAGAATAAATAGTATCACCAGAGCAATTATTACCAACAACCTCTTTTTACTCAGAGATAAAAAATCATCAATGGAACAGTTAAGACCAGCATAAACCAAAAAACCAAATATGCTAAGTGCCCTAAAAATCGAAGGATATTTAAACATGTTCATAAAGGGGAAATAATCGTACAGAAATTCCCTTAAAAAGAACTGGTTGCCCAATGCTGTTAACAAAGCAAATACCGCAAATAACAGAAAGATTATTCCAATTTTTTGTTTTACTTTATTGGTGAAGGCATGTATCAGAAACAACAAACTGAATAGTCCGAAATATGCATTCGACATGGATGGATCGGTATTAAAAAAAGCCACATCAGTTGTAGTAGTGTATGGAAATAAGAATGACCAAAATGAGCGCAAAGTAAACGGATGCCTCAATACGGCTTCGAGTGTTAAACCTGAATAACGACTTAAATAGGGTTGTGCCTGCGAATAAGCCAGCAGCAAAACGGAAGTTCCAACAAGTACAACACTTGCCAAAATCAAATGAAACGCAAGAAAACGCTTAACACGCTCCTTTTTCTTTATTGATAAAACCAAATAGTAGATAAAGATACCCAGCAACAAATAGGAAAGAATTATCGTAATGCCCGGATAGCTGGAAAAAACCATCAATAAAAATACGAGACTCAAGCGCGCCAAACTTCTTGTTTCAGGCTGCCTTGCAAACTGCTCATAAGTGGCAACAACAAGTGGCAGCAAAGCATACCCGGCAATAAACCCGAGATGTTGTGCATTGCCCACTGTGAACCCGGAAAGCATGTAAGCAATTGCCAGCGAAAGTGCAAGCGGCTCATTCACCTGAAATCGTTGCAGAAAATACCTGAAATTAACTCCGGCCAGAAAAACATAAGCTAAAAAAACATACTGAAGGGTGATATTTGAGTAACCAAACATATTGGCTACCAGCCAGAATTCGGGGTTAAAAACCGAGACCAGATCGGCATAAAAGGGCACACCATACAACATGTAAGGATTCCAAAACGGAAAAGTATTATTTAAAACTGCTTCAGAAAAAAAGTAGCGTGCCGGCAAATAGGCATCCACAAAATCCCACTTCATTCCGTTCTGAAGAAATGCAAGTTGCCAAAAGGCAACAATACAAACAGCAAACAATAGTATGCTTCCGTATTTTTTTATGAAATGATCGATTTTCAAATTAGTTGAAAAATTGGATTAAAATACCCAGTCTATTGAATCATAAAATAATTCACAAAATAAGAAAACCTTTAAAATTTTTGCACAAAAAAACCGCTTGATCTAAATCAGCGGCTTTAACTATCGTAATAAATTCTTTTAATCACAAGTGCAGGTTTCCAAGCAATCAACAATCTGGCTTAAAATATTGTACCTCAAGTAATAATACGTGTTCTTGCCATCGCGTTTGGAACACAAAACTCCTTTATCGCGCAAAATGCCCAAATGATGCGAAGTGGTTGATTGTTCAATCTTCAGCAATTCGTGTATCTCCGTTACTGTTAATCTTTTTCCTCCCTCCAGATGCTTCAAAATTGCAATGCGCATTGGGTGCGCCATTGCTTTCAGCATACTGGCAGCGACTTCCAAACGTTCAACGTTTATCTCCTTGATATCTACCATAGTTATACC
>DASQBW010000386.1:0-9510 GCA_035635015.1 Draconibacterium sp.
AATACCATAAAAGCCGGGGTGATCATCAGCGTGATGTGGTAATTATTCCAGCATCGGCTCACGGAACAAACCCTGCGAGTGCCGTAATGGCCGGTACAAAAGTGGTTGTGGTTAAATGCGATGAAAAAGGTAATGTCGATATGGATGATCTTCGTGCTAAAGCAGAAGAACATAAAGATCGACTTTCCGCATTTATGGTTACTTATCCTTCTACGCACGGGGTGTTTGAGGCTTCTATAATTGAAATGTGTGAAGTTATCCACGATAATGGTGGTCAGGTATACATGGACGGTGCAAACATGAATGCGCAGGTTGGGCTTACAAATCCAAGAATGATTGGTGCCGATGTGTGTCATTTAAACCTGCATAAAACATTTGCAATACCACACGGTGGAGGTGGACCGGGTGTTGGTCCTATTGGCGTGGCAAGTCACCTGGTTGATTTTTTGCCGTCGCACCCTATTATGAATAACGGACACGTTGGAATTACTGCCGTTTCTGCAGCTCCATGGGGAAGTGCTTCCGTATTGCCAATAACCTACGGTTACATAAAAATGATGGGAGCCGAGGGATTAACAGAAGCAACCAAAGTGGCGATACTAAACGCCAATTATATTGCAACTGCCTTAAAAGATAACTACGGAATTTTATACACCGGTGAAAACGGAAGGGTAGCACACGAACTTATTCTGGAATGCCGACACCTAAAAGCCTCGGCCGGGATTTCTGAAGAAGATATCGCCAAACGTTTGATGGATTATGGTTTTCATGCTCCGACACTTTCATTTCCTGTACACGGAACATTAATGATAGAACCAACAGAGAGTGAGTCGAAGGGCGAACTAGATCGTTTTATCAGCGCTTTGAATGCTATTTTTAAAGAAATAAAAGAGATTGAAGACGGGGTGGCCGACAAGGCCGATAATGTGTTAAAGAATGCACCACACACGGCAGAGTCGGTTTGCGCCGATGAGTGGGGACATGGATATGGCAGAGAGAAAGCTGCGTATCCGCTTGTGTGGGTTCGCGAGAATAAGTATTGGGTACCGGTTGGCCGGGTGGATAATGCATGGGGCGACCGTAACCTGATTTGTACCTGTGGTTCACCGGAAGAGTACGAAGCTTTTGCCAATAAATAAGAAATAACGATAATAAAAGCGAAAGCCGTCTGTATTTTTCAGGCGGCTTTTTTATTTTTGTTTTATGATTACATTTCCCAATGCTAAAATAAATATAGGGTTGAATGTTGTAGAGAAACGACCAGATGGCTACCATAACCTTGAAACCATATTTTATCCGCTAAAATTATCGGATGCATTGGAATTGATTGAAGCGGATACTACAACTTTTTCCGTATCGGGAATACAAATTGACAGCGTACCGGAAAATAACCTTGTTGTAAAGGCTTACAATATACTTTGTGAGGATTACAAACTGCCCCCGGTTAAATTGCATTTGCATAAAGTTATTCCTTTTGGTGCGGGATTAGGCGGTGGTTCTTCTGACGCTGCTTTTACTCTGAAAATGCTAAGTAATTATTTTAATCTTGGGATTTCACCTAAAAGATTAAAACAATATGCAGCTAAAATAGGTGCCGATTGCCCTTTCTTCATTGAAAACAAACCTACTTTTGCTTATGGTATTGGCGATCAGTTTAAACCGGTAAATATTGATTTATCAGCTTACGAAATTGTAATCCTTAAACCAAATTGTTCCGTGAATACCCCTCAAGCCTATAAAAATATCACAGCTGAAAAACCTGTTTTCAACTTAACGGAAATCGAAAAACTCTCGATAGAAAAGTGGAAGCATGTGGTGAAAAATGACTTTGAAAAGAGCGTATTTCCTCAATTTCCTGAGGTGCAATATTTAAAAGAAAAGCTCTATGAATTAGGAGCTGTATATGCTTCCATGTCGGGAAGCGGTTCTGCCGTTTTTGGGATTTTTCGCCATTTACCGGTAGATATAGACAAAAACCTACCAAAAGGTATTTTTATTTACCGATAACCCAGGTCGTTTACCGACCTTAAGAACTTATTAACATTTTATTTATTCTTTTTAACAAAATGTAATGTAACCTTTGTGCTCGTTGGTTGTCTATTTAATTGAAAACAAGAAAACAAAAAAGTCCTTTACGAAGGCAAATTTGAAAACAAACAATTAGTTTGGAAACAGTAAAAACAGAAAACATGAAAACTAGAAACAATTTAAAAGCAGTTGCACTTATAATAGCAGTTGTTTTAACAGCAGGAAACGTAAGCGCAACTAAGAAAACTACAAAAGCCTCGGGCCATGAAAACATTATTGAATCATCACTTAGTCTGGAAGCATGGATGACCGATGAAAACATCTGGAACACTACCGACAATTTTATTTACACAGAGGAACAAGAAGCAGCGCTTAATATTGAAAGTTGGATGACAGACAGTGATGTTTGGAGTACCGCAAGCGAGTGGGCAAATCAGGTTGAAGAACCAAGTCTGAATATTGAAGCCTGGATGACCGATGAGTATACATGGGAGTTTACTCCGGATTTAGTCTTTGAAACAGAAAAGGAAGCAGATTTGAACATTGAAAACTGGATGATTAATGATATTATTTGGAGAATATAGTCGATAGAGAAAAGCGATTAGTTTTATTTGGATTTTTAAGAGTTGTTTCATTTGAGGCAACTCTTTTTTTATAAAGGAACCGTGCGATTTAATTGCGCGGTTCCTTTTATTTTGTCCTTATATTCTTGTAGGTTTAATTTCTACCATCAGGTAGCGATTTGGAATAACCTCACCTTTTTTAACATGGATTTTTACAATCTGTCCATCAAAAGGCATTCTAACCTGGTTTTCCATCTTCATTGCTTCAAGCAACAAAAGTGTTTCACCTTCCTTAACCTTTTGTTTTGTTTTTACAAAAATATCAATTATCGTTCCCGGAATGAAAGAAAAAATTTCATTCGGATTAGGAGACACATAATTCAACCTGTTCTCAAATTTTTTGGTATAGGTTGTTTTATAAATCGCACCCTGAACAATAAGGTTTTTGTATTCTTTTTCTTCTGCCATAATGCAAGTTTTTAAATTGATTAAAACGGTGGAACACCATGTTTTTTTGCTGGCATCGAAGCACTTTTGTTCTCGGAAACCTGCAGTGCATGTAGAATTCGCGAACGGGTTTGACTTGGCTCTATAACCTCATCAATATAACCTTGCGCAGCGGCAACATAAGGATTTGCAAATTTTTGTTTGTACTCCTCAATTTTTTGCTGACGCATTTCTTCCGGATTTTCTGCTTCAGCAATTTCTTTACGGAAAACAATATTGGCTGCACCTTCTGGTCCCATTACTGCAATTTCGGCTGTTGGCCATGCAAACACAAAATCGGCACGCAGATGGCGTGAGTTCATTGCAATGTAACCACCACCGTAAGCTTTTCTCACAATTACAGTAATTTTTGGCACTGTTGCCTCACTGTATGCATAAAGGATTTTTGCTCCGTGACGAATTACGCCGGCATGTTCCTGATCGGCGCCAGGCAGATAACCGGGAAGGTCTTCCAAGGTTACAATTGGGATATTAAAAGCATCGCAATAACGAATAAAACGGGCTGCTTTATCCGAACTGTCGCAATCCAATACACCGGCTAGTACCATTGGCTGGTTGGCAACAAATCCAACTGTTTCACCATTCATTCTTCCAAAACCAATAATAATATTGGGTGCAAAATCTTCCATTACTTCAAGGAATTCAGAACCGTCGGTAATACTTTTGATTACCCGACGCATGTCATAAGGAATTCTTGGATCAGATGGGACAATATCCTCAACCTTAGCACCTTTTAAAGGGGCTTTGGGTTTATGAGCCAATGCTTTTCTTGAGTTGTTGCGAGGAATATAGCTAATAAGTGTTTTTATTTGCTCAAAACACTCCAGCTCGGTTTGTGCATAAAAATGTGCGTTTCCGGTTATCTCGGCATGAACGCGAGCACCTCCCAGGTCCTCCATCGAAATCTCTTCGCCAAGAACAGATTTGATAACACTGGGACCGGTGATGAACATTTTCGAAATATTTTCAACCACAAATACAAAGTCGGTTAAAGCCGGAGAGTAAACCGCTCCACCGGCACATGGACCAAGAATTACTGAAATTTGCGGTATTACACCTGAAGCCAAGGTATTGCGGAAGAAAATTTCGCCATATCCGGCCAGTGAGTTTACTCCTTCCTGGATACGGGCACCACCAGAGTCGTTAATCCCAATTAAAGGCACACGCATTTTTAATGCATGATCCATTATCTTGGTAATTTTTCGTGCGTGCATTAATCCCAATGATCCTCCTGCTACAGTAAAGTCCTGAGCAAAAATACAGACGGGTTTTTGATAAATTGTTCCGGTTCCTATTATAACGCCATCGCCGTGCAGTACTTTCGATTCCATTCCGAAATCTTTAGCGCTATGTTCAACAAATAAGTCGTATTCGTGAAAGGAGTTTTTATCCAACAGAGCCAGGATACGTTCACGTGCAGTGAGTTTTCCCATCTTAGCCTGTTTTTCAATGGCTTTATCTCCACCACCTTTTTGTACTTCTCTCTTTCTTTTTCGAAGATCGAGTACGTTACTTCTTAGTGACATAAAGTATTTTTTTAGTTACAAATTATCCGGCAGCTGACCGGAACTATTTTTATTAAGCGTGGGCAAAATTATAATTTTTTTTCATTGCCATGGGTTAATGTATTCCAGTAGTACGCAAATTCACGATCATAGGTTCAATGTGTTCGAATTATTGTATTGTATGTTTGAAAATTAGTTATGCTTCGCGAGTAATTAAACTTGTAATTGCGAATGAGAACTTTTGCGATAAATACTGTGAAAACTGTAAAATTGATGAATGGTTAAATTGGAGCTGCATTTACCAACTATAGGCTGCAACAGGAAACTAAACTACCGTGCTGCCCATCTGTATACAAATAGGGCAAGTGTTGCATATAGTAAGTTGGGAATCCAAACTGCAACATAAACTGGCACTGTACCACTAATGGCAAAAACAGTTGATATTTGCATAAATAATATATACGAAAATGCTAACAGTAAACCGAGTCCGATGTGCAAACCCAAACCACCTTTTACTTTACGGGAAGCCAAACCAACACCTATTAGTGTTAAAATGAATGCCGAAAAAGGATTGGCCATTCGCTTATGTTTTTCTATTTCCCATTCAAGATAGTTAACCCCCCGCATTTTCATCAGCTTTATTTCCTTGAGTAATGCCGGAGTGGTAAAGGTTTCCATTTCATTTTTTAATTGTTGAAAGTCGCTTGGTACCATATTTAGGGTTGTGTCCATCCTGTAACCTTTCTCAAAGGTTTCATGATCTTCAAAAATATTGCGTTTCCAGTAGGAGTTAATCACCCATTTCCCGGTTTCTTCCTCCCAACGAATATTTTGAGCCGATAATTTTTCCTTTAGCTTACCATCTTCAAAACGCTCTAAAGTAAAACGCAATCCTACATTGTTACTGTTAAAACTTTGCATATAAATGTAGAGTCCGGGTTCAATCTGGCGGTGAATATTCCTGTCGGTACTAATGGTGCGGTCTTTAATGTATTTGTGCCTGAAATTGATCATGGTTTTATTGGCCGGCGGAATAATGTAGTTGCCCAATATAAACGAGAACAGTGCAATTACAAACGCCGACATCAGGTACGGCCGCATTAATCGGGAATAGGAAACACCGTTGCTCAAAATGGCAATAATCTCGGTGTTGTAGGTCATTTTTGAGGTAAAGTAAATTACCGCAATAAAAGTAAAAAGTGGGCTAAACAGGTTCGCGAAATAGGGGATAAAATTCATGTAGTAATCAAAAACAATATCGTGAAGCGGAATATCTTTTGAAATAAATTCATCCAGGTTTTCTGAAATATCAAAAACAATAGCAATGCTTAATATTAAGCCAATGGCATAGAAGAAAGTTCCGAGGAATTTCTTTGAAATATAAAAATCGATTGTTTTATACCACCTCATGTTTTGTTATAATCTTTCTTTCAGTTTTAAAACCATTTCGTTTTTCCAACTAACAAAATTGCCGTTTGCTATCTTTTCGCGGGCAGTTTTTACCAGCCAAAGGTAAAAAGCCAGGTTGTGCTGGCTGGCAATTTGTGCACCCAGCATTTCGTTCGAAATTATTAGGTGACGAAGATAAGCTTTTGAATATTGGTCGACAAATGAAACCCCTTTTTCATCGACGGGAGAGTGGTCGTTTTCCCATTTTTTATTCCTGATATTGATGATGCCCTCACTTGTAAATAACATTCCGTTACGGCCGTTGCGGGTGGGCATAACACAATCAAACATATCAATTCCCCTATGGATGCCTTCCAAAATATTAACCGGAGTACCAACACCCATTAAATAGCGTGGTTTATTCTCCGGAAGGTCAGCGGTGCACACTTCTGTCATCTCGTACATTTCCTGTTCGGTTTCGCCAACCGATAAGCCACCTATGGCATAACCATCGGCATCGAATGTTTTTACATTTGCCACAGCGGCTTTTCGTAAATCAGTGAATGTATTTCCTTGAACAATAGGGAACAGCGATTGTACATAGCCATATTTCGGAGCTGTATTGTTGAATTGTTTAAAACAACGTTCCAACCAGCGTTGGGTAAGTTCGAGCGATCGTTTGGCATAAATGTAATTGGCATCGCCAGGCGTGCATTCATCGAAGGCCATAATAATATCGGCACCAATCGTACGCTGAATATCCATTACATTTTCAGGAGTGAAAAGATGGTAAGAACCATCGATATGCGATTGAAACCGGGCTCCTTCTTCGCTTAGCTTACGAATATCGCCCAATGAGAAAACCTGAAAACCTCCGCTGTCGGTTAATATGGGTTTGTCCCATCGGTTAAATTTATGCAAACCACCTGCTTTTTCAATAATTTCAATTCCAGGGCGTAAATACAGATGATAAGTATTTCCTAAAATAATCTGCGCCTGAATGTCTTCTTTAATATCGCGGGTGTGAATACCTTTTACCGAGCCGGCTGTACCAACCGGCATAAAAATGGGTGTTTCAATAGTACCATGATCGGTTGTTATTAATCCTGTCCGGGCTCGCGAGTTTTCAGCTGTTCTCTGTAGTTCAAATTTCATCGGCATAAAATTGCGCGACAAATATAGCTATTTCAACCGAATTGATTTTGTTCATTAGCGACAGTTGGCTGTTAATAAAAACTAATTCATGTAAACAAATTCAAAGTTTTAAAAGAGAATGGTTGCGCTAAATTTGTTACTATTGCCATTGTTTTTAATACCGAATTTTTAAGCTGAATGATTCAGGAGCAGATAGCTATTTTTAACACGTTAACAACTATTCAGTTAGCAGTGTTGGTGATCGCCGTATTTATATGGTTGCTGCGATTTTTGTACCTGTGTTTTTTCCCTTTACGAATTGTTTTTTATAAGAAGCCTGCAACATCAGAAAATAAGAAGAGTGCGTTGTCGATACTTGTAATTGTTCGTAACGATGAGGAAAATATCCGCGCCACTTTGCCTCATTTGTTAACCATGGAAGGCGTTGATTATGAAGTTGTGGCGGTTGATGATTTTTCACAAGACAGTACCTTATCGGTGTTAGGACTATTTAAACAGCGTTACGAAAAACTAAAAATTACATCGCTGAGCCAGGAAACGCGATATTCAGAAAAGTTATCGCAGAATATAGCACTGAAATTAGCTCAAAATGAATGGGTTTTAATTTATCCTGCATGTGCGCCAAACAGTTCACAAAGCTGGCTAGATCAGATGTGCAGTGTGGCAAACGAACAGGCACTGGTAAAAGTATCGTATACAACTATTGCGTATCAAAAAAGCTGGTATAATAAACTGTATCGGATCGAAAACTTCTTTCAGCAGATAAGAAGTGCATCTTATATTATGAATGGTGCAGCCTTTTTGTACAATGAAGAAAATGTAGCCTTTAAAAAATCAGAATATTTTAGCAGGGGAGGTTTTGGTGCAAGTGTTAGTGAACCATACGCAAATCTTGAGTTGGTGCTGAATCGTTTTATTAAAAAGAAGAATACCGAATTGAGCCTTGGTAAAGAATCGTCAATCGTTAAAAACGTTTCAGTAGGTTGGCACGAAATTGATGAATTACTTCGGAAAAGTATTAGAATTGAAAAGAAACTGAAGAAATGGAAACAGTTTGTTCTAGCAGTTGACCGGCTAATGGAAGTTGTATACCCTTTTATTGCAGCAATCGCTTTGCTTATGGTAGTTGGGCTTTGGCCACTTATATTAGCTTTGGTAGTGTTAAAGGAACTGGCATATGTGGTTATCATAAAAATATTACAGAATCGTTTGAATGAACGTAAATTATTCATAACTTCGTTAGTGTTCAGTTTAGTAATGCCTTATTATAAATTTATTCACAGGTGGCATTTTAACCGAAAAGGGCGAAATAAATGGAAAAACAAGGGGTAATATTATCTGATAAAGCGCGGCAAGATTATGAATTTGTAAAAGCCGCGTTGCAAGGAGATGATAAAGCCTTTGCCCGTTTGCTCAACCGCTACAAAGATGCTATTTACTTTATGCTGCTAAAAATGGTGAATAACCGTAGCGATGCTGAAGATCTTACACTGGAAGCTTTTGGTAAGGCTTTTAAAAGTCTTCACCAGTATTCGCCAACTTATGCATTTAGTACATGGTTGTTTAAAATTGCATCAAATAACTGCATCGACTTTTTAAGAAAGAAAAAGGGTGTATATGTCCCGATTGAAAATAGCGGGCAGGACGATAACAGTGAAACTATAAAATTACGCTCAAAAGACCCGAATCCGGAAGAAAAGCTGATCCGTCAACAAAAAGCCATTTTATTGCGACGGGTAGTCCGTAAATTAAAACCGCGTTACCAAACCCTGGTTGAACTTCGATATTTTAGGGAGTTTTCGTACGAAGAAATTGCAAAAGAGTTAGATTTGCCGCTCGGAACAGTAAAAGCACAGCTCTTCAGGGCTCGTGAAATGCTGTTTAAAATGATAGAAAGCACCGAGATAGGAAAAAAAGATTAACTTTTTGTATGGACATTATTCTTAAGTATTTTTCGCATTTAACTGAATCACAGCTTGAACAGTTTTTTCAATTGGAACCTTTGTATGCTGAATGGAATGCAAAAATCAATGTCATCTCGCGAAAAGACTTTTCTGAGTTTTACGAGCGCCATGTTTTGCACTCGTTGGGAATTGCAAAGTTTATACGTTTTGAAGCTAATACAAAAGTTCTGGATGTAGGGACCGGTGGAGGATTCCCTGGAATTCCGCTGGCTATTTTATTTCCCGAAGTACAATTTCATCTCGTCGATTCAATAGGGAAAAAGATTAAGGTAGTAAACGGAGTTGCCAACGCGTTGGGTTTAAAAAATGTTATGGCAGAGCAGGTACGTGCAGAAGCGTTAACTGAAAAGTACGATTTTGTGGTGAGTCGTGCTGTAACCCGGTTGCCCGATTTTGTGA
>DASQBW010000387.1:0-3821 GCA_035635015.1 Draconibacterium sp.
ATCGTGGACTAATAAGACCTATCTTAATGATGATATTGGTGTGTTTATCTGGGATATTTATTGGCTTATTATTTTACCCTAATTTTTTTGTCGAAAAATCGAAACACATTATTGATGCCTGGAACGTTGCAAAGAATTTTCCAGTAAGAATTACTCTTATTCACGAAGGAAAACGAATATTAAGTACAGATACACCATCAAATTATCTTTTCAAATATATTCTTCTTACTTATCCAATTGTAATATTGTCAGGCCTCTCCTTATTTGCAATCTTTTTGAAAAGCATTTTAAAAAATAATAGCATTTATATTCTCCTATTTATCATATTCATAGCTTTTTTCCCAATATTCTACATCATTATTTCCGATGCAAACATTTATAACGGATGGAGACATATTACATTTCACTATCCTCCAATGGTGATTCTAAGTAGTATTGGTATTTACACATTAATTAAAAAAGTGGAATCTCATAAATATTTGAGAACTAGCATCGTAATAATCTTGGTTATATTAATTGCTAAGCCATTTATATGGATGGTTGAGAACCATCCATATTCCTATGTTTACTTCAATGAGCTAACCGGGAAAAACAGAGGATTCAAAGAATTTGATACAGATTATCAACAACTGGGAGCAAGCGAGTCGTACAATAAATTGGTTGAATATTTAAGATCTAACGAGTCTGAAAATATAAAGTTCCCTGTTACACTCTACACAAATAATGAGGCAATGATCTACCAAGAGAAGATTCCTGAAGATAGTTTAAAAATTGTAATTGGAGGTTTCTCTGGTTACTCTATAGTAGATTGGGATTATGCAATATTCTCAAGTATCTACCTTGATCCAAAACTTTATTCTTATACCTTCCCTCCAAAAGGAGAAATATTACATGAAGTTGACATTCATAAATATCCAATCAATTTTTTAATTAGACGTGAAAATAAATTTGATCGTATTGGCATTAATTATTTAAATAAGAAGGATTTAAACAATGCCTATAGCTATTTAACAGAAGCCTACAACTATGATAATAATAATTATAGAGTTTGGGTACCACTTGCTTATTGCTGTTTATCACGCCAGGAAAGCCAAAATGCTAAATTATTATTAACTAACTATTTGAGTCTATTTCCTGGCGACAAACAAGCTACAACATTATTGGAAAATACTAATTAGAACAGAATAGATTGTGTTTAAGAGAGTATAGGAAAATTCCTTTCTCAAAAATTCTCAGGTCGGCAACAGAAAGTGATCAAACTGAGTAAATTTTAAAGCTATTCTCTGGTTTATTTATAAATATCTAACTTAAAGTTTTGCTACTACATTCATCTATAAAATATTAACAATTTATATTTTCGAAAAATTTGAGTATTTTCAATAATTAAAGAATATTTAAGAGAAAACATCAGATCGATATGGACTTTAATAATCATTTATACGATCTTTATTCGACTCCGACTTATTATTCTTTTTAATTTTCACAATAGTTAAAATGAAAAAAACAATTGTAGTTATACCATGCTATAACGAAAGCAATAGAATTGATATAAGAAAATTCGACAACTTCCTTTTGAACAACCCATCTATTACTCTATTCTTTGTTGATGATGGAAGTACGGACAATACAATAAATACTCTATCCGAATTTCAGAACAAACATAACAATGCAATAAGTTACCAGATAACTCCCAATTCAGGAAAAGCGGAGGCAATAAGAAAATCAGTTTTGTATATTTTAGAAGTTTATAATTACCAGTATATTGGATATTTTGATGCCGATTTGTCTACATCTTTGGAATATATCCCAAGATTCCAGAATAAGCTGGAACAATCAAAAACATTAAAAGCAGTAATTGGTTCCCGAATTAAAAGATTAGGCTCAACTATCACACGTAATGCAATTCGACATTATTCTGGTAGGGTTGTTGCTACATTTGCTTCGGGCATATTGAAATTACCTGTCTACGATACACAATGTGGAGCAAAATTATTTCAGGTTGAATTCATTAAAGAAATTTTCCACAAACCTTTTTATTCAAAATGGTTATTTGATATCGAAATTTTCAAACGTCTTAATACAATTTATGGAATTGACCTTGTTTCAAAAAGCATATACGAATATCCTCTTGAAGAATGGATCGATGATGGGGATTCAAGAATAAAACTAAAAGATTTTATAAAAGTGCCTCTGGATTTATACAAGATTTTCATGAAATATTAATTTCAGATAACACACATTCCATGCTTGGTTTTTTATACTAAAAGAGACAATCCTTTTCTCGCTAAAAATATTTTGGGTAATCTTTCCCACTGGTGAGCATTAATAGAACGACTGACATTAGAAGTTACGAGTAGACCATTAGTAACCCTACAATTTCTTTTGTTAAAAATAATCCTTTATTTTTATCCTCTGTAGAAATTAAGGCCATTAAATTGGTAATTTAGCATCAATCAATCTATGAAACGAAATAATAATGCGTAATAAATCCAAGAAACACAAACAAACAAAAGTACAAATCAAAAATAACACAAGTACAAAAAGTCTGTGTGTTTGTATAATAAATAATGATAAGTTCAGTACAATAGCCGGGAACAACAATACGGAGTATATTGTAATTGATGAATTTCCACAACCTGAGCAGATCAATACTTTAAAACAATTTGATTATTGTGCAATAGTCGATGAAGCAAGATTAAGTTCAAATAACTTTTCTTCCTACTTACAGTTTAATAATAAAATAAACAAAGATGAAATATTTTATGCGCGCACAATTAAAGGAAATATTGTGCAAAAAAATATTGAATCGCTTTTCACCAAAATTGATAAAGAAATTTACACCACTCCCTTTCTTATTGCGCGAACCAAATCGATTCTTCCATTCATCAATCACCATTCTAATAACGACAACCTGTTAAACTCAGTTGCATATTATTGTCAACTAAACTTCTATAGGTTCCAACCTTTAAATATTGAAATACCGGAAGAAACGGAGACATTAGAAACAATTCAGTTTCTAAAAGAAATAAAAACAGTTAAGGCATATAATAATTTTAAGATTTCGTTTCAGTACGTCATCTCTGGTGGATTCTTCAAAGATCAGTTTTCATCTGTCAACAAACTGAAAAAAGACCTAACGTTTAGAAGTCTTTTTTTGATCCTTAGTTTTGCCATGCTTTTTATTATGCTTGCTGTTGTAAAGGACTATGGAGTAACCGGTGATGAGCCAATTGGTGCAAGACATGCAGAAAATGTTATCCGTTATTTTACAGATGACAGCGATGCTAAATGGGCAGAATACACAGAAACGAATATGGAATATTATGGTTTTTCTGCCAATGTAATTGCCGGTATTATTAGTCATGTTACGGAATGGAATGTCTGGAATGTTCGTCACTACACCAATGCAATTATTGGTTTTATCGGACTACTTTTTGCGGGCTTACTTGGCAAACGCATTGGAGGTGGAGCCGGAGGAGTACTGACGCTGCTTTTTATGTTTTTAACACCAAGGTACTTTGGTAATTCCATGAATAACCTGTCTGATATTCCTTTCGCCACCGGATACATTATTGCCACATACTATACCGTACGTTTTTTCGACTTTTGGCCAAAAGTTAAACTGCGTTACTTGATAGGTGTAATTGTTGGGATTGCATTTACCATTAGTAATAGGGCGCCTGGAGTATTATTGTATGGATATTTTTTACTTTTTGCAGGCTCATATTATGTATTTGTAATTTCGGGGAAAGAGTTTTACAAGTTTGGAAAGTATAAAGATCAGATTCTCAAGTTCGCAGGTTATTTTATTATCATACTGG
>DASQBW010000388.1:0-5156 GCA_035635015.1 Draconibacterium sp.
CGCTATTGCAACACGTTGGCGCTGACCTCCCGAAAGTTCGTTGGGTTTGTGCTCCATACGGTCTTGCAAACCTACGTCAACCAACGTTTCTTCTGCTATTTTTTTTCGCTCGTTTTTTCGTTTACCGGCGTAAACCAGCGGCAGCATAACGTTTTCAAGTGCCGAGTTACGTGGTAAAAGATTAAATACCTGAAATACAAATCCAATCTCAGAGTTTCTTATTTCAGCCAGGCGATCGTCCGACAGGCTACTAACATCCTTTCCATTCAAAATATAGGTTCCGCCGGTTGGAGTATCCAAACAGCCAATAATGTTCATCAAAGTTGATTTCCCCGATCCGGAAGCTCCCATAATTGCGACGTACTCGCCTTTGTTAATTTCAATAGAGACTGATCGTAACGCTCTAACTTCCTGTGTTCCTACCTTATAGGTTTTCACAATGTTTTCCAGATGAATAATTTTGTCTTGCATTAGCTTTGTTTTATGTATTGGTAGTTTTTTGATCTCTACATTACATGCTGTAATCAGAAACATGAGTAAAGATATGGTTTTCTATGCGTTCAAAATTGTGTTGTAAGATTTTTTAAGATTTATTATCATAAATTACTTTTCGCTTTACAACAAAAACTATACCTAAGCATCAGAAGGTTAAAACTGAGGTTGGTATATATAGTGTCAATTTCTTGCCCAAAGGCTGTTGTAACGCTTTATGCGAATATGTATATTTGTTGCATGCCAGAATTTCTCGACCAGGAAATAAAATTCTTACCCGGCGTAGGTCCTAAGCGTGCGGATATTTTATTCAAGGAACTGAAAATTAAAACGTTCAGAGATTTGATTTATTATTATCCTTACAAATACATCGACCGCACAAAATTTTATAAGATTTCTGATATCAGAACCGAAATGGCTTATATACAGGTGAAAGGTGTTTTACGTGGGATTGAAACCGTTGGGACAGGAGGAAAGCAGCGGCTTGTTGCCCGATTTGCAGATAACTCCGGATCGATGGAGCTGGTGTGGTTCAAGGGGATAAAATGGCAAAAAGAGCAACTCAAGATAAACAAGACCTATATCGTTTTTGGGAAACCTGCCTTGTTTGGTGGCCGAATAAGTGTCGTGCATCCTGAAATGGAAACCGAGGAAGAAATGCAATTAAAACCTATTGGATTGTTTCAGGGGTATTACAACACTACAGAGAAAATGAAAAAGCAGTTTCTCACCTCTAAAACCATAAATAAATTTCAGCTTACCTTGCTGGGATTGGCAAAAGGAAGAATCAGAGAAACACTACCTGAACACCTGACTACAGAACTAAAATTAATGCCTCTTGAGCAGGCTTTATCAGCGATTCATAAACCTGAAAAACCTACCGAATTAAAAAATGCAACATTCCGGTTAAAGTTTGAAGAACTGTTCTTCATCCAATTAAAAATTCTGGCTTTAAAACACAACCGCAAACAAAAATTTAAAGGATTTCATTTTGAGAAAGTTGGTTACAACTTTAATACTTTTTACGAAAAGTTTCTGCCATTTGAGCTCACCAATGCACAAAAAAAAGTAATTAAAGAAATTAGACGCGATGTTAACGGAACCTCGCAAATGAACCGCCTGCTACAGGGCGATGTGGGTAGTGGAAAAACCCTGGTGGCATTAATGACAATGTTGCTGGCAATGGACAATGAATTCCAAAGTTGCTTGATGGCCCCAACCGAAATTCTGGCACAGCAACATTTTCAATCGATATCGAATATGCTTAATGGAATGGGGATTAATGTCGGTTTGCTTACAGGTTCTACAAAAACAAAAAAGCGCAAAGAAATACATACAGCTTTGCAATCGGGAGGAATGCAAATAATTATTGGTACACATGCACTGATTGAAGATACAGTTAACTTTAATCGCCTGGGATTGGTGATTGTTGACGAGCAACATCGTTTCGGTGTGGCACAGCGCGCCAAACTCTGGAAGAAAAACGACCTGATTCCCCCACACATTTTGGTAATGACCGCCACCCCAATACCACGAACGCTGGCGATGACCGTTTATGGCGACCTTGAAGTTTCTGTGATCGATGAATTACCACCCGGACGTAAGCCAATACAAACCATGCACTTTTTCGAAAACAGAAGGGCACAGTTAAATCGTTTTTTGCAACAACAGATTGAGAAAGGCACACAGGTTTACGTTGTTTATCCACTCATTTCCGAGTCGGAGAAAATGGATCTGAAAAATTTGGAAGAAGGCTTCCGGCATATTTCAGAAACATTTCCTGATTATAAGATCAGCATGGTACACGGAAAGATGAAACCCAACATTAAAGAGAATGCCATGCAGGCATTTAAACGTGGCGAAACCCAGATAATGGTTGCCACGACAGTAATTGAGGTTGGTGTTGATGTTCCAAATGCTGCGGTGATGGTAATTGAAAGTGCCGAACGTTTTGGCTTATCGCAATTGCATCAGTTGCGTGGTCGCGTTGGACGTGGTGCCGAGCAATCGTATTGTATTCTAATGTCATCGTATAAAATAAGTACCGAAAGCCGCAAACGTTTAGAAACGATGGTGCGTACTAACGATGGTTTTGAAATCGCTGAAGTTGACATGAAATTACGTGGCCCGGGAGATTTGGAAGGCACACAACAAAGTGGTATGGGCTTCGACCTGAAAATTGCAAACCTGAGTAAGGATGGTGAGATTTTACAACTTGCGCGAAACACTGCCAACGATATTCTGGACGACGATCCGTTTTTACAGAAAGAGCAAAATCGTCTGCTGTTAAATAACTTGCTTTCATCAAAAGACACCAGTTTTGACTGGAGTTCGATAAGTTAATTTTAATCATTAACTTTCAGGAAAGTTATAGAAACAGTGAGTTATGAAGAAAGTTTTATTACCAGCATCAGATGTTGAAGTTACACCTATAACCTTTGGAGCATGGGCCATTGGCGGATGGTTTTGGGGTGGAGCCGAAGAAAACGAATCGGTAAAAGCAATTGAAGCAGCCATTGCAAATGGAATGACGACTATTGATACTGCTCCGGTTTATGGTTTCGGACAAAGTGAAGAATATGTAGCCAAAGCCATAAAAGGAAAACGTAACCAGGTTGAATTGCTTACCAAATTTGGATTGGTATGGGATCGAAAATCAAAACATATCCACTACGAAAAAACGGTTGATAATGAAGGTAATCTTGTAACCCTTTATCGTTTGGCGACCAAAGAAAGTATAATTCGTGAATGTGAAGACTGTTTGCGCAGACTGGATACTGATTACATCGATCTCTTTCAGCAACACTGGCCGGATGACTCAACACCTGTTGATGAAGCAATGGATGCACTGGAATTGTTAAAAATCCAGGGAAAAATTCGTGCGGGAGGTGTAAGCAACTTCTCAGCAGAACAAATGAGTGCAGCATCACAATATTTTAATCTTTCATCAAACCAGGTTCCCTATAGCATGTTGAGCCGCAAAATTGAAAAAGATGTTGTTCCGTATGCTATAAGAAACAAAAAAGCGATAATTGTATACAGTCCACTGGAACGTGGCGTTTTGACCGGAAAAATTACTGCAGACTATACATTTAACGTAGGCGATCATCGCTCAACAATACCATTTTTTAAGGACCCTGATTTATCGCATATTAATACGTTTCTACAAAAGATAAAACCAATTGCCGATGATAAAGACGCTACACTTGCCCAACTGGTTTTAAACTGGACCTTACATCAACCGGGAATCACAGTAGTTCTTGCCGGGGCGCGTAACGAAAAACAGGTACTTGAGAATATGAAAGCTGCTTCGTTGAATATATCGGATGAAGAAATGACAATTATTAATAACGAACTGAATTTACTCAAACTGGAAAATTAACTGAAGTTTGACTAAGAACAATCAGGTTAACGCAAAAAACAGCTTTTGGAGTACCTGAGTGATCTTGCCCGGTTTTCCATCACCAATAATTTTATTATTAATTTGTATAATCGGACAAACCTCACTACCGGTTCCGGCTATAAATACTTCATCCATCTCAAGTAACTCCGATTCTGAAAACAGGCACTCTTCAACAGGAATTGCATTTGCTTCGCAAAGTTCGAGAATTACTTTTCGTGTGATACCCGGAAGTATAAAATTCGATAATGGCCGTGTAATTAGCTGGCCGTTTTTTATCGCCAACAAGCTGGAATGGGTGGCTTCTGTAACAAAACCATCGCGAATAAGCACACACTCTCCTGCCCCTTCTTTGCAAGCTTTGTTATACAGCATGGTATTGGGTAGCAGCGAAACCGACTTTATATCGCAACGCTGCCAGCGAATATCTTCGTGCGTGATTACTTTTATCCCATCCTGCAGTTTTTCAGCCGAAGATGGTAAATCAAAAGCATAGGCATAAATTGTTGGAGTAATGTCTTCCGGGAAATCATGGGATCTTTTTGCTCTTCCTCTTGTAATTTGAAGGTATATCCCGGCGTGTTGGTTAATTTTATTGTTTAACCTGATCAACTCCATAAAAATACCTTCCAGTTCTTCGGTATTGTAATCAATCTCAATAGCTTTTAAACTCCGGTTTAACCGGTCGAGATGATCTTGAAAGCGAAAGGCTTTGCCATTGTAGTATTTTGCAACTTCATAAACCCCATCGGCAAATAAGAAACCTCTGTCGTTTGGCGAGATTCTGGCTTCTTCCTCATTAATGTAACTTCCATTCAGATAAACTGTATTACTCATAATTTTAAGCAGTTTGAACTGAGATTTAAAAATAGAAAAAGATTTTTTCCGGTTATATAAAAATAGAAAGGGATTCAAAAACTTTGAACCCCTTTCCTATCTTATCAAAAAATTATTTTCTGATCCTAGTAACGGTCACGACGTTGGTAACCACCACCACCGCCACGGTTGTATCCACCGCCGCCGCGATTGTTTTCACGAGGTTTTGATTCGTTTACTTTAATGTTACGTCCTGCAACTTCAGCATTATTCAATTCTTCAATCGCTTTGTTTGCTTCAGAATCGTCATCCATTTCAACAAATCCAAATCCTTTGCTTCTTCCTGTAAATTTATCCATGATAATTTTAGCAGATGAAACTTCTCCATACTCTTCAAAAATTTCTTTCAAATCTTCTTCGCCCATGTTAAAAGGCAAATTTCCAATGT
>DASQBW010000389.1:0-1743 GCA_035635015.1 Draconibacterium sp.
CGAACTGGAGCGCAATAAACTCAACACCGAACTTAAATTAAAAGAAGCCGAACTCAAACTCCTTAAGGCCCAAATCCACCCTCACTTTCTTTTTAACACGCTGAATAACCTGTACGGGCTTACTTTGGAGAAATCGGATGATGCGCCCGATTTGGTTCTGCGTTTGTCTGATATTCTGGATTATATTTTATACCGCTGCAACGAAAAAAGAGTATTGCTCTCCGATGAGCTTACTAACCTGCAAAATTACATCGCCATTGAAAAACTTCGGTATTCGAAAAAATTAAACCTCGAAACAGACTTGCCGAATGAAACCGACAACCTGCAGATTGCGCCGCTGCTGCTTTTACCTTTTGTTGAGAATACCTTTAAACATGGTGTTAGCAATAATCCGGTGGCTGCATTTATTCGCATAAAATTAAGCACCCGGCATACAGCCATAGAGTTTATAATTGAAAACTCAAAAAATCCTACACAAAGGCAAGCACCCAACTACTCGAAAGGAATAGGCTTAAAAAACGTTCAGAAACGACTGGAACTGCTTTATCCGCAAAAATACAAACTGAAGATCGACGATAAAGAAGAGACTTTTTCAGTAACTTTATCATTAGAATTAGCTGAATAATGTACCGCTGCATCATTATAGACGACGAACCCATTGCCATTCGGGTTATCCGAAAACACCTGTCGGTTTTCGCTGATTTTGAGGTTGTAGCCGAATGCAGCAATGCGCTGGAGGCCATGCCCATCCTGCAAAAAGAAAACATCGACCTGCTGTTTTGCGATATCCAGATGCCGCAAATTACCGGTGTAGATTTTATACGGTCGTTAGCACATCCGCCAAAGGTGATATTTACCACAGCCTACCGCGATTATGCCATTGATGCTTTTGAGCTGAATGTAGTGGACTACCTGCTAAAGCCCATTTCTTTTGAGCGCTTTACCAAGGCCGTTAACTATTTTCTCGAACGGGAAGCACCAAAAAATGTGGCATCAAAAAAAGAACCCGGGCACAACAACCGCGATTTCATTTTTCTGAAAGCCGATAAAAAACATTACAAAATCAACCTTCAGGATATTCTATATTTCGAGAGCCTTGGCGATTATGTAATTGTATATACCACCACGCAAAAATTAGTTAGCAAAGAAAGGATCACCCATTTATTGGGAACACTCCCCTCCGATCGTTTTATTCAAATTCATCGGGGGTACATTGTTTCCATTCAAAAAATCGAATCGCTTGGAGCGGGCTTTGTCGAAATCAATAAAAAGAAGTTACCTGTTGGCCGTAACTACAAACCACTTTTAGCAAATCTGTTGAATAATCCTTAAACCTGCTGTATTTAAGCTTACAATTTTTTGCAGGCAGCCGGGCTTTCCGCTAAAGTTGCCTTGTCTTTGGCTGTTCCACCACTGTCAGTCAGGTAGCTGCCCACGGTCGCTCCCAGCTGCCGGGTGTCAGCACCCAAACGCTGCGGCAAGCTACCGCTCCAATCCCTGCCCGGGGTCGGTGGCGCTGTTTGTGGGGCTATGCTCAACCCCGGCTTACTCCTCGTTTGTACCCAGGGGTAAGTCTCCCGGCATTTATAAGGCAATTTATAAGGTCGTTAAAAACGACAAGATTAGAATTGTTTTTTGTTATTGCACCGCGGCTTTAGCCCGGTGATATAATTGTTAGTGTCCTCTAAAGTACTGTTGCAACACTACGAAAGCAGTAAATAGAACTATTTGATGGCCGTGTAC
>DASQBW010000390.1:0-3396 GCA_035635015.1 Draconibacterium sp.
GACACGGTTATTGCCGCCAGGGAGTAGATGTGTATTTCAACTTTAAATATGTAATAAAAAACACAGGCAATTAACAGGTTGGATATCAGCGAAATGGTTAAAATTAAAAGAATACGCCACGAACGGCTTACCGCAAGTACAAACAACAACAGTATTATCAGCGAAAAAAGGGTACGTAAGCCTATTTTTGTAAGTTCCTCTTTTATGTAAGTGGTGGTATCGGTAGATACCAAAAGCGAATAACCTGAGGGCAGCTCCGCACGAATGGATTCGAGCTGCTGGTAAACCTGTTGAGCCAGTTTTACCTGGTTTACTCCAGTGCCCGATGAAAGACGCAGCGTAATGTTGTTTTTCCCGTTTATGCGGTAGTAACTTGTAGGTGGTTTATCTCTTAGCCTGATGTTGGCAACATCCGACAGTTTTAGCACCCTGCCGTTTTTATTGGCAATTACCAGGCTGCCCCATTTCTCAGGTTCTACATTTCGGGTTGACGATAAAACCGGAATGGTAAAACCCGAAGCATCCTGGTGAGATCCAAGGAATTCTTTTTCGCCCAGTTCGTTAATGGCCGAGCTTATTTCTGATGGCGATATGGAAAGGCTTTTCATTAACTCCGGATCGAATGTAATTTCCCACTGCACCGGTGTTGATCCGCCGATTTCAATGTTATCAATGCCGGCAACTTTTAACAACGATGGCTTCACCTCCTGTTCTGCCAGTTTTTGGATGTAATAGGTTGAAGCGTTGCCCACAAGCGTTAAGGCCATAAAAAGCTGATTTACTTCTTCGTCATCACCTATGTTTGCACGTATCTCAGGGTAAGACATTCCTTCGGGAAGCTTGCTGCGTAACTGGCGGAGCAACATGGATACTTCGTATCTTTTTTCGTCCATGTTGGCATGTTTATCAAAACGCAAGGTAACGTAACCATAACCAATACCTGAAATGGACTCAACCGATTCTACCTGGTTTATTTTTCCAAGAATGCCTTCAATTTTTGATGTTTCATTTTCGATGACTTTTGGCGATGCATTGGGCCACGAGTAAGTTACACTAAGTAGCGGTGATGTGCGCGATTGCTGATACCGGATATCGAGGGTGGGAATAAATGCAATGCCAATTATTACCAGCGCAAAAAACACTACGATTACCGAGAATGAGGAAAAGGCTTTTCGTTTTATTGTGGAAGATTCCATGGTTAGTTTTATATGGTTGTTATCATCTTATTCGTATTCTTGCCTCAAAATAGTGAATATATTCTGTATCACACCCTTTCAGGGTTTAAGTTCATTTATATGTTGTTCTTTTACAATCATTTCATCCCTTCGGGATTGTGTCTATTCTTTTAGTTTCACCAGCATTAAAACAGGATTATCGTTTTCATCCAAACTGTTTTACGGATGCATATTTTTTCCTTTTCAACAAATAATACATCAACGGAATAAAGAATAAACTCACCAGGGTACCAACGGTCATTCCGCCGATAATGGCCAGTGCCAGTGGTTTTTGAAGTTCTGCCCCCATTCCTTTCTGAAACAGAAAAGGCATCATGGCAAGAATAGTGGTTAAACTGGTCATAATAATGGGTTTTAATCGCCGTCTCCCGGCTTCCATAACCGAACGCACCAGCGAATTTCCAGCATCCATCAGCTTGTTTATGGTATCGATTTTCAGGATGGAGTCGTTAATGATTATCCCGGTCATTACAATTACCCCGATGGCCGACATAATGTTAATCCCCTCGCCAAAGATTTTCAGGAACAGGAAGGCACCAAACAAATCGATGGGCACTTCTAACAACACAATTACCGGCAAAACAAAGGATTCGAACTGTGCGGCAAGAATAAAATAAAGCAGAAGTAAACTAATAGAGATGATAACGATTAACTCGTTAATCATTCCTTTATTGGAAAGAATTGCTCCGCTAAACGAAACATCCATCCGCTCGTCTTCAACCAGGGCTTTTATTCTACCTGTGGTTGTTTCAAAATCGTTGTCGTCAATGTTTAGCGAAACCGGAAAATACTCCCCGTCTTTACCGGCCACAATTGTTTTTAAATCGGTGCCGGCACTGGTTTTTATCAGGCTCGAAACAGGTACTTTTATGCCATTGGAATTCAGCACCGTAAGGTTTAACAAAATGTCGTAAACCGATGAATAACTGTTTCCTACCCTAACGGGTATCAGCATGTTATTGCTGTTTATTTCCAACACGTTATTTACATTAAAGGCGCTTTTAACTTCACGCTCAAGGTCGCCATTGTCAATCTGGTAATACATCATCATTTCCGGGTCTGTTTCCAGTAGAATAAGTTGCCGTGTTAACAGTTTTGAGCTCACTTCTCCGGGAAATTCGTTTTCAAGCCTTTCGTAAACCGAACTCAAATCCTGCAAATAGTTCTCATCTCCCGGGTTATCATGACTAAACCGGGCAATTAATGGTGCCTCTGTTTTTCCGAAAGCGAGGTTAAAAATGTTATCCGTTTCCGAGAAGCTGTAATCGCAGTAAGGAAAGTTTTTATCGAGGTAGGCCGAAAGCTCATTCTCCAGTTCTTTTAAAGCTTTGGGAGAAGCGGTTTTTAAATACAGTTTATTTTCCGACGTTCCGGTTTCCTGTCCGGAGTTCAGCATGTATTGTTGCAAACCAGCTTCTTCAATAACATAAACGGGCTGTTCTGATAACACCTCCAGCATTTGTTCTGTCCTCGTATTGTTTTCTGCAAGGTTAACCGGCTCGTTCCAGTCGATTTCAAGCACGGTTTCTTCCTGTGTTACCTGCGGAAACCGCGAAACATGCATTAAACCATATAAAACAACAGCAAAACCCACCATTGCAAGCACTACAATAACCGATAAAAGCGGGTTGCGCAATACAAACTTTAAACCGCTTTCGTACCAGTGAAAATATAACGGAGTTGCTGTCTTTTTTACTTCACCGCTGTCTTTGGCATAAAAAATACGGTACAATGTGGGCAGCAATGTTATGGAAACCAACAACGACACGGTTAACCCGATACTTACTGCCACAGCCTGGTCGAAGAACAAGGCCCCCGACATTCCGCGCATAAATATTAAAGGGATAAAAACCGCACAGGTGGTAAGCACCGAACTGATTAAAGGTCGTGTAATTTCGTTGGTACCGTCTTCGCAGGCTTTATCCAGCAAGGCATGCCGCTGCCGGTGCTGGGTTATGTTATCGATAACAATTATGGAGTTGTCGATCATCATTCCAACCCCGAGCACCAAACCTGAAAGTGAAATAATATTGATGGACAATCCGGTGAGGTAAAAAAGCAAAAGTGAAATAACAAGTGATACCGGAATGCTGATACCAATAAGCCACGGTGCTTTCTTTTCGCGCAGAAAAAGAAACATGGACAGAAAAGCCAGTAAACC
>DASQBW010000391.1:0-3530 GCA_035635015.1 Draconibacterium sp.
CGACAGACAGCTCGGGTCACGACTGGTGGCATATTTACAGGGTGCACAATATGGCTGTTCATCTGGCAGAAAAGGAAGGTGGTAATCTTTTTCTGATTGAAATGGCAGCTTTGCTGCACGACCTCGATGACTGGAAACTAAGTGATAGCAAAAACACTTCGAAAACAAAATATTGGCTGAACCAGATTTCTATTAAAGAAAAAGACGCGGATAAAATTGAACAGATAATTGAACAAGTATCGTTTAAAGGAGCCGGTGTTGAAACAAAAACCTCAAGCCTTGAAGCACAAATTGTTCAGGATGCTGACCGGTTGGATGCCATTGGCGCCATAGGCATTGCACGAACATTCGCTTACGGAGGCAACAAAGGGCGTTTGCTCCATCACCCCGATATCGAACCGCAACTTCACAACAGTTTTGAAGAATATAAAAAGACCACGGCGCCAACCATTAATCACTTCTACGAAAAATTGTTGTTGCTAAAAGACCGCATGAACACAAAAGCTGCGCAGAAAATTGCTGAAGAACGCCACGTTTTTATGGAAAATTTCCTCGCCCAGTTTTTTTCTGAATGGGATTGCAAAAAATAAGTGCCACTATTGTTTTTTAAGCGTTTGCTTTTGTAAATTTAGGAAGCCTAAAACAATTATGTATGAAAGTCGAACATCTGGCCATTTGGACCTACAACCTTGAGGGAATGCGCAGTTTTTATATGCACTATTTCGATGCATCGTCGAGTGACGTGTACCACAACCACAGCCGCGAATACCGCTCGTATTTTCTGTCGTTTAACGGTGATTGCCGCATCGAACTAATGGAAATGCCGAGTATTCCGAAATCGAAAGATAATCCGCTAAAACAGTTTACCGGATTGATTCATTTTTCAATAAAAACAGGATCAAGAGACAACGTAAATGAACTGACCGATACACTTCGGAAAGATGGATATAAAATAATTAGCGAGCCACGATCGACCGGAGACGGGTATTACGAAAGTATTATTTTGGATCCGGACGGTAACCGGGTGGAAATTATGGCCTGAAATAATTATTCGCAGATTTTTGCAGATGCTTTTACCGTATTTCGTTTTGGGAACACACCAAAAAATAATTACAAATCCAGGTCATCGCCACACTCCCAAATTAATATCGGGCGGTGTTTGTTTGCATTAAAATCGGCATGATCCACCGTCACATCCCACTCTACCGGCGTTCCGTCGTAGTGATAAACTTCGCAATCGAGACACGACCAGTCGTCGCAATACAGATGATAAAAATACTCTTCGTTGTATGTCCAGCGTTGCACCCTGCAACCGTTACACTCTTCTGAGTTCGTCAACTCCACAAGACGTGGTTTTATCCAACCGGGTACTATGATTGGCTCCGCTTCACGATCTTGGCAAGCCAACAAAGTCACAATAAAAAGTGCTATAAAGAAAAGTTTTTGCATATGCTCAGTACTTTTTTCTGATGCATTAGCTTCCGTTTACAGAAGAATGCTTTTCAATCAATAAAGTTAATCATCATAAATGGTAAAAACCACATCGGTTTCAAAATCGTTGGCACCCAACGACAACGAAAGTTCATTAATTCGGAAGTCCAAAGGGATGTTTGATATCAATCCCATTCCACTGAAGAAATAATTGGGATTGTCTTTTATTTCTGCAAAAATCGATCCATCATGAACGTTGCCTCCACCCTTCTTGTTCAATTTATCGCCGTCACCCTGACGCCTTATCTCCAGTTTAATATCATCTACCCACTCTATACTTGTTTTATGTACATAAATGCGCCACTTTTCATTTTTCTGCTCCCAAAAATTCTGTGATTCTACCGATAACTGAACTCCTGAATTAGCGGTAATTACAGCTTCAATATCTTCGCCCGGATCGCTGACATTTATCTGCACCTCGTTAAAAGTTACCATACCTGTTAACGACAACTGCAATCCCTGGGCATGAACTCCGAGAGCGAAAAAACACAGTAATGTTAAAAAAGTATATTGTTTCATTATCTTAGTTATCGGTTAAGGTATACATAATGGTAAAATCGTGTGATCCGCTTGCCGAAACCTTTTCCATCTGGCTGATATCAATCTCAAAATAGAGCCGGTGCCCGTTACCAATTCCATTGCCTGTGTAAGCACTTCCGATTCCGGTTATTATTGGACGGGGATCGTTTCCAACCATAACTTTTCCAACCGATGCTCCGGTTTTTCCTTCTCCGTTTCCCGAATAATCATTAGCCTGGATATACAATTCCAGACCTTCTGGCAGTGTTCCTCCCGAAATTTGAGCCACAATTGAACGATCGGGGCTGAGTTTTCCCAATGCTGATGAATAGTTAATCCAGAATTCCTGCGATGTTAACTGACGAACAACCGGCGATCCACCTGATTCTGCCGATGGCGAAAGCTCAAACTCGATTGTTCCGTTTCCAATGTATTCAACATCCATTAAGGCCACTTCGGGCAGTGAAAATCCAATATGAACAGTTTCTTCATCGAGCTGTGCGCTGGCTTGCCGACACAACACCATGCCCAATAACAGAGTAGCCAATATGGTAGTAATAATTTTCATTTCTCCCATCCTATTTTTGGTATTGATACAAGTTAAAAACCTGCCCCTTATCAAATACAACAATAAACAAATTATTGAATTTTAGCTTTAAGCGTTCAACCTCTTTTTTCGCTGTTTCTTCATCCGGATAGCGCCCGATATAATATTTGTGTAAGTTATCAATTTGTTTTTCGAAATAAAACTGCTCATCCTGAAAAAAAGGATCTCCGTAAGGAATCTTCCTGCTAAAGGCTCCAACCTGTATGCTGTAGAACGTTTCATCCGCTGAAACTTCAGGCTCTTCCTTCTTCGTTGTCGACTTTAGTTTCAAGCCCAAACCACTTTTTAACGTTGTATTTCCTGCCGGTTTAAAAATTATATTGTTCTTTTTGGTCGGCAGTACAATCTCTATTTCCTTGGTTTCACCTTCGGTAAGAGCAAACTTATATTCCGACTGATTGATTTTATAAGCTCCCGGAATCGAATTGGAGTAGATCTTAAAGGTAAATTCACCCGGTTTTAACAACGGAAATGCAAACGATCCATCCTTTTCCGTTGTTATCCGGTATTCATCTAACGCCGATTTTGCTTCGATAATGATGTTCGCCGGAGTAGCATCCTCATCAGCTGCAGCTTTTAACTTTGCTTCCTCCAACACAATTTGTCCTTTCAGCACGGCACCTTTTAAAATCCTTACATCGATAGTTGACAGCTGATCTTCAAAAACATTCACCTCTACCGGATTGGGAATATTTGTTAACTCATCGAGCTGAAAGTTGCTTTCATCAAACGAAACCAAATGCGTTCCGGGGCGCACAAGATCAAATGAATAATCGCCATTCTTATCGGTAACCGTCGTTTGATTTAACAATCTTACCCAAACACCCTCAACCGGATCACCTTCAGCGTTGACTACCTTTCCACTTATTGCCCCGGCCTTTATTACCTGTTTTATTGGGACACCGAATTTATA
>DASQBW010000392.1:0-2401 GCA_035635015.1 Draconibacterium sp.
GTTACAAATTCCTCGTCGAAAGCATTTTAATCAACTTCGTAAGGTCGAATACAACGATAAACTGTTTGAGATTTTTCAGGAGCAAAAAGATTGGGCCGAAATTCTGAATGTTTCAACAATTGCAAACCTTAATAAATTTGCGTTGGAGAAACGAAGTGGTGATATTATAAAAATATCGGAAGCTCTTCACGAAAAGAAAATTGCTGAAATTGCGAACCAGATTTCGGCGCGGGGAGATAAAACAAAAGTTGTGCTGGTGGCAGGTCCGTCAGCTTCGGGGAAAACAACATTTAGCAAACGGCTTGGTGTGCAATTGGCTGTTAACGGTTTACGCCCTTATCAGATATCGCTTGATGATTATTTTGTTGATCGCGAATTGACACCCAAAGACGAGAATGGCGAATACGATTTTGAAGCACTGGAAGCCATCGATATCGATTTTTTTAATCAGCAGTTGATTGAACTTTTTGAAGGTAAGGAAGTGCGATTGCCAAAGTTTGATTTTTACAGTGGGAAAAGAGAACCCAATGGAGGAGCCTTAAAATTGGGCGAGGGAGATGTTCTTATTGTAGAAGGTATTCACGGCATGAACCCCGGACTACTTACCGATGTGCAAAAAGAAAATACGTTCAGGATATTTATTTCGGCCCTAACACAAATTTCAGTGGACGAGCAAACACACATTTCAACCGCCGATAATCGATTATTGCGTCGAATGATTCGCGATAGTAATTACCGTGGCTACCGGGCTTCCGATACAATAAAGCGCTGGCCATCGGTGAGAAAAGGGGAGGAGAAAAATATCTTCCCTTACCAGGAAAATGCAGATGTAATGTTTAACTCAGCTACAATTTACGAGTTAGCCGTTTTAAAAAAGTATGCCGAACCGGTGTTAAAAACTGTGCTCGAGAATCAACCTGAGTATACCGAATCCACCCGCTTGTTGGAATTCCTGTCGTATTTTAAACCCATCAGCGATGAAGAAATTCCACCAACATCATTGCTGCGCGAGTTTTTGGGAGGCAGTAGTTTCGCTTATTAGAAAACGATCTTTCTCAATAAATCATATATTCCTTCTTTAATAGAAATCCAGAAAGCTTGATTAAAATACTTTGGAGGAGCCACACGAATGGCGAAGTTTAGTTTATAATTGGTTTCAAAATATAAATAGTTGCAAGTCAGTTAACATTAGTTTAACTCCAAATAAAAAATCCGATCAATTTTATTTGATGGTACAGTCATGTTAATTTCCTGATAACAGGCATCTTATGCGATTTTTTATGTCTTTTTTTCTTTAAAAAGGTTCAGAATATTTTATTCCGTTAACGTTAACGGCGATTGTTTAAAATTTATATTTGCCGGCTCAAAACAAATAATAGAGTGCTAAATGCACCTGTAAAAAGAGCTTATAGATTTTAGATGATGAAGAAATTAAATCGTAGCAACGCAACGGAAACAAATAGTTACCCAACACGCATACTCCAGTTTGGTGAAGGAAATTTTTTGCGTGCCTTTACCGATTGGATTGTATATAGAATGAACAAGGAGATTGATTTTAATACCGGTGTTGATATTGTGCAGCCGCTGCCAAACGGGATGGTTGATCTGTTAAACGGACAGGAAGGGCTTTACCACGTTTACCTGAAAGGCATTAAAAAAGGAAAGCCGGTAACCGAGTTTTCGCTGATTGATTGTATTAATAAAGCTGTAAATCCATACAGCGAATTTGATTCGTACAAAGAAAGTATTCTAAATCCTGATCTTCGTTTTGTGTTTTCGAATACTACCGAAGCCGGTATCAGCTGGGAAGAAAACGACACGCTGGATATGACTCCTCAAACGTCGTTTCCGGCAAAAGTGGCCGCATTGTTATACATGCGCTACAAAGAATTTGATGGCGACAAATCAAAAGGTTTGATATTTTTCGCCTGCGAGCTGATCGACCGTAACGGCGATATCCTTAAGAAATTTGTATTGCAACATGCCGATAAATGGAACCTTGGCAACGATTTTATCAGCTGGGTGAACGAGGCTTGTTGTTTCTGCAGCACGCTGGTTGACCGTATTGTTCCTGGATTCCCAAAAGATGAGATCAAAGAAATTCAGGAGGAACTGGGCTACGAAGATAACCTGGTTGTTGTTGGCGAATATTTCCACTTGTGGGTAATTGAAGCACCTGAATGGGTGCAGGATGAGTTTCCTGCCGAAAAAGCCGGTTTGGAAGTGAAGTTTGTTAAAGACATGAAACGTTTCCGCGAACAAAAGGTACAGGTGCTGAATGGTTGCCACACCGGAAGTTATGCGGTGTCGTACCTAAGTGGTATTGAAACGGTGCGCGATGCCTACGAAAACCTTGAAGTGGGGAGTTTTATGAAAGAACTGGTTTACGATGAGGTGTTGT
>DASQBW010000393.1:0-4168 GCA_035635015.1 Draconibacterium sp.
CACGACCACCACTGCGAATAATCGTTTAGCGGGACTGCCTGCGACGGCGGTGTAAAAACCATCGATCCGGCTTTCAGCATTTCTGCCGGTGGCTTTGCCGTACCCGGAGGAACCTGTGTTTTCATCACTTCCCAGTCAACATCCTTTTCGGCCTCAGTAACGTATCCGGTTTCATCCACAAACTTCTTGAATTGTGCATTGGTTACTTCATGCTCATCCATCCAAAAACTATTTACTTCAACAGGGTGCTTCGGATATTCATCGGGACGGGCCTGGTTATTGTCAGCTCCCATTTCAAAAGTGCCTCCTTTAATAAAAACCATTCCTTCGGTTCCTGCAGTTTGTGGAGCTATTTCTGACGAATCGGACTGCACAAAAAAGCGTGATTTGGAATTTACATTACAACAGGATAACTCCTGCGTGGCCACATCATCAACTGTTTTGGTTTCTTTATTTGAATTACAACCTAAAAACACAATAAACAGTAAAAAAAGCAAGGGAAATAATCGATACATTTTGTCCGGTTAAATTTCTATCTATAACCTATAATCGAACAAAAGGTTTATTAGTATTTTATTCAAAATAAAGGCCGGTTCAATAACCGGCCCATTATGAATGTGTTTCTCTTAATGCTTGCTAAAGTCTATATACAGCACATTAAGTTTAACCTTTACAAGATACAAATAATAAGTATTAACTGGTGTAAAAACACGCTACTTCCCCACTAAACGACTAACGATCAAACAGTTTTAAATACCTTAATTATAAAAAACAACACGAATGATTATAGCGGATTTTATGGAAACTGGAATGTCTGTAAAAGAAGAAAGGGCAGTTCAACAACTGCCCTTTTACTAATGTTAACCCCCAAACACACATCGTGCTGAACGCACGACACTACAAAAGAACAAAAAAGAATTTAGTTATCAAAGCTTCAGAATGGAAATTTCCTTGTTTTTAGCATTTTTTATGGCTTTTAAAAGTGGTATAAAATCCTAACATTAAATTCATTCGCTAAGATTGGTTGCCGATTTACACTCCGGCAACAACACAAGCAAAGTTTATAACCCAGCTTAGTTATGACTCAGGGTATGACAAAACAAAAAGCCACTGATAATCAGCGGCTCTTGTAGTCCCGACGGGAATCGAACCCATATCTACAGTTTAGGAAACTGCTATTCTATCCGTTGAACTACGGGACCATTTTTTATAAATTCTGTATTTCAACAAATCCCAACTCGTATTTTCTGTTATCGTAAGGCAGGTATCCGTTGAACTATGGAACCATAAATGTGGCGGCAAAAGTAGTTAAAAACCTGAATCCCGACAAATCAGTCCAAAATATTGTTGCTCTGTTCTTATTCACTATAATCTGAATCATTATCTTTGCACCTCAGTTTAAACGAACAAGGATGTTAGACAAGATCAAAGCGTTACAGAAAGAAATCGACACTATTGTGGCTTCAAGCAAGGAAGAAGTGGAGGAGTTGCGTATAAAATACATCAGTAAAAAAGGATTGATCGGACAATTATTTAACGACTTCAAAACTGTTCCTGCCGAACAGAAAAAAGAGGTTGGACAGGCTATTAATACACTTAAAACTTTCGCTTTAGAAAAAATTAACACGCTAAAAGAAGGTTTTGAGAACAATGGCAGCGAAACTGCCGGACAGGATCTAACCATGCCCGGCGAACCCATGAAACTGGGAACACGTCATCCGCTGTCGTTGGTAAAAAACGAGATTATTGGAATTTTTTCCCGCCTTGGATTTACCGTTGCCGAAGGCCCTGAGATTGAAGACGACTGGCATGTATTTTCAGCTTTGAACTTTCCACCGGAGCACCCGGCCCGCGATATGCAGGATACCTTTTTTATTGAAAAAGATCCGGATGTGCTGTTGCGTACCCACACTTCAAGTGTGCAAATCCGCGTAATGGAGCGCACCGAACCACCTATCCGCGCTATTTTTCCGGGGCGTGTTTTCCGTAACGAAGCTATTTCTGCGCGTTCGCACTGCATATTCCACCAGATTGAAGGCTTGTATGTAGACGAGAATGTTTCATTTGCCGACTTAAAACAAACCTTGTTACAGTTTGCCAAAGAGTTGTTTGGCGAAGACACAAAAATTCGTCTGCGTCCATCGTACTTCCCGTTTACCGAGCCAAGTGCCGAAATGGATGTAAGTTGTTCGATATGCGGAGGAAAAGGATGTAACGTTTGTAAATACACCGGCTGGCTCGAAATTCTGGGTTGCGGAATGGTTGATCCGAACGTACTGGAACTTTGCAATATCGACAGTAAAAAATATACCGGTTTTGCCTTTGGAATGGGTATTGAACGTATTACAATGTTGCGATACGGTATTAAAGACATCCGTCATTTCTTCGAAAACGATGTGCGTTTCCTGAAACAATTTGAATCGGCTACTTAATACAATTAAAAATCCAATTTATAATGACTAATAAGTTAACCTTAACAACATTGGCATTGTTTTGCCTTTTTTCAATTGCGCTTGCACAAGAAACATCAAAACGCCGGGCTGTTTATGCCGAACTTGGTGGTGCAGCAGTTGTGGGATCGGTGAACTATGATTTTCGTTTTAAACCTGGCAACGACGGACCAGGTGCCCGCGTTGGTTTTGGATATGTTCCGGATGTACTTGTTCTGCCATTGGAACTAAACGGATTAGTGGGAAAAAACAAAATAGCCTTTGAATATGGGGCTGGTATTTCCGTGGCCTATTTTACGGCTGAGCATAACATCGGAAACCAAACATTTCGAAGCGATGACTCGCGCTTAGGTTTTATTTATCATGGAAAAGCAGGACTTCGAATTGCACCGACGAACAACGGTTTATTCTTCAATTTTAACTGTACACCTCTAATTAATACCGAAGAAACACGACTTTGGTTTGGCCTTGGTTTAGGTTACTCGTGGCACTAATTTTTACAGCCAATTTTCATTCAATTTTTGTTAAATCCTGTAACTACCACGTTAACACGAATTTAACAAACCAACCCTCTAAAATATGTTTTTTAGCATATTCATATAAAAAGGCATATCTTTGTACCATACTTTTAAGTCTTTTATTTGACACAGAAAAAGAAACAGAAACAGCCCAATCCTTTATCACACAAAAAATAACGGTGAAACATTTATAAACTTTGGGATAGGGCAATTAAATAACTATTGAATGGAAACAAAAGCAAATCAGAATCAGATTGTCATAAAGATGAATACTGAGAATGAGAAAAAAATGCTGCCATTGAACTTTATTTTTACACTGGCGGCAGGTGCTATTGCCGGAATGGCAGTAATTTTCAGTCTCTTTTGGGGAGTGGAAAAGTTATTTGGAATGTAAACCACGTATTATAGAACTGAAAAGGCTCGCAATTGCGAGCCTTTTTTTATGCGTTCTCGTCACTTCACAACCATCATTTTAGTACCATTTCAATGGCGGCTAACTCCTCTTCCGAAAAACTACAGTTCTGAAGCATTTCTACATTATCATCAATTTGTTTTACCGAACTGGCACCAATCAACACAGATGTAATTCTTTTATCGCGTAAAATCCAGGCAAGTGCCATTTGAGCCAGCGATTGTCCACGCTCACTGGCAATTGTGTTTAATGCCACAATTTTATCGTGAGCCGAATCAACGTGTTCCTTTTTCAGAAAAACTTCTCGTGTGGCTCTCGATCCTTCAGGAATTCCATTCAGGTATTTATTGGTAAGTAATCCCTGTGCAAGCGGCGAAAACGGAATACAACCAATTCCTTCTTCCTCCAAAACATCAAGTAATTCATCTTCTACCCATCTTACAAACATCGAATACCGCGGTTGATGTATCAGGCAGGGAGTTCCCAGCTCTTTGAGTATGCGGGCAGCCTCTTTGGCCTTATCAGCCGGATAGTTGGAGATACCCACATATAACGCTTTTCCGGAGCGCACTGCATGGTCAAGCGCCATCATGGTTTCTTCAAGCGGTGTGTCGGGATCGGGGCGGTGCGAATAAAAAATATCCACATAGTCGAGGCCCATACGCTTTAAGCTTTGGTCGAGACTGGTCAGCATGTATTTTCGGCTTCCCCAGTCGCCATAAGGTCCGGGCCACATAAGGTAGCCAGCCTTGCTCGAAATAATCAGTTCATCGCGATAGGCGCTAAAG
>DASQBW010000394.1:0-1878 GCA_035635015.1 Draconibacterium sp.
CAAACAAATCAGTTTGAAAAAATAAAATTTATAATTGGCGATTGGTCGGGAACAGGAAGTGGATTTGGTAACAACAAATCAAAAATAGAATCAAGCTTCCAGCCTGTAATGGACGGTAATTACATTGAAGTTAAAAATGAATCATGGTTTGAGCCTACAGAACATAACCCAGCAGGCGAACATCACCTTGACAAAGGATTTATAAGTTATGACAATAGTAGAAAATTAATAATCTTGAGAGCTTTTTACAGTGAGGGGTATTTTAATCAATATGTGCTTAATGATTCCATTTCAACTGAAAATATGCTGGTTTTCGAGACTGAATTTATTGAGAATTTTGTTCCAAATGGGAAGGCAAAATTGACAATCAGGAAAATAAGCGAGAATGAAATAGAAACGGTATTTGATGTATCATTTGGCAATTCTTATTCGTGCTTTGGCAATAACAAACTAATTAAGCAACAAAATTGAATTAGTTTAGCGCAATAAAATGCTCATCGGTGCCGGTTTAAAATAGCTACTTTTTTATTGGAACTCAAAATAGAACACGCGACTCTATTTTTTCATCCTTTTACTCAGAAGACTTATTCTGTAATCCCGCCAGCTTAGTCAGCAAAATATAACCGGGAATTCAAATTCCATCACAGTTAATTAATTTCATTTAACATAGTAGTCGATGGGTGTTCATGCGCTGATTGGAAATTGTAAAGGGCGAAAAAAGGAACCACATAAAAAATATAAGGTTAAGAATAGAGATCGGGGTATGAGCCGCTAATGTTTTTTTGGTAGAAATTTTTGATCTCTATACTAGCTACAAATATGAATGAACCTATAACAAGATATTTTTCAGTTAAATAATACAGAAACAGGTTGAAATTTTCTTTTATAACACCTTAAACTTTCTTTGCATTAATATTTTTGTGAGATAGTTTTGTAATTGGCAAACAGAATCTTATGTAATTTGTTATTTTTTATTAGATGGAGGAATTAGTAGTAAATATAAAGAATATGGTGTGCCCTCGCTGTATTTCAGCTGTTGAAACAACATTAACTGAATTAAATATTCGATTTTCAAAAGTTCATTTAGGAGAAGTTTATCTAATTAAAAGTTTAAGCGATGAACAAAAACTTAACTTGAAATCTAAACTTCAGAAGCAGGGATTCGAACTACTTGGTGATAAAAAGAATATGCTTTTGGAAAAAATAAAGAATACGATTATACATATTGTCCATCACCAGAATGATCCTCATAAAATTGGGAATCTAAGTTCACAGTTGCCTGAATTAATAGGACATAGTTACCCTTATTTAAGTAGTTTGTTTTCAGAAAAGGAGGGGATTACACTTGAACGATACTTGATTTTGCAAAAAATAGAGAAGGCTAAAGAACTTCTTTCGTATAGCGAATTAAATGTAAGTGAAATTTCTTATCAGTTAAATTATAGCTCAAGTCAGCATTTATCCCGTCAATTTAAATCCGTAACAGGAATGTCACCTTCAGATTTTATAAAGCAAAAAAAAACTAAAAGAAAACCACTGGATAATGTGAAGTAAATAAATGCACATTTTAAGAGAAATTCTATACATTGTTTTTTTTTTATAATTCTATGTTTGTAAATCAAACTCATTATAATGCTAAGAAAAACAAGTCATATCTTTCTTTTAATTGTTTTCATGGTTTCAACCATGGGATTGACTATTTCCAAGCATTATTGTGGCAATCATCTTGAATCGATAGGTATTTTCTCATTTGAAAATAAGCACTGTGACATACCGATTGGTTGTTGTCATGATGAAAAAATTTCTGTTGAGATTGAAAAAGATTATTTAGTGTTATCATCTAATTTTGAGTTTAACACTGTTATCATGGAACTGCCT
>DASQBW010000395.1:0-3537 GCA_035635015.1 Draconibacterium sp.
AATCAGCAAAAATGTAAAAACTCCGGGAGAAACTCCCAGCCATTCATCTACGCGTACCGGGCCTTTATAATTTGCTCCGGCCAACATTTGGATTTGCGGGTAAGTTTCGGCAAAAAGAAAGGCACCGCATAATCCGCCAAACAGGAAAAAAAGTGCATCGATTTTTCCAATCGACAAAGCACTAATCCCGGTTCCGGGACAAAAACCGCCCATAATAAATCCGGCTCCCATAATTACTCCACCCACCAGTGTTGCCGTAACATAGTAAGGATTTACATACACCAAATTTAAATTGAGTAAGCCAAAATAACTGAGTAATTGTGAGCCGGCCAACGCAACAATTGCAGCGGTAAAAAACACTTTTAAAACAGTCGTGTCGTAACCGTAAAACATACCGGCCAGTTTACGGCTCGATGAAAAGCCTGCCTGCTCAAGTGCAAAGCCAAAACCTATTCCGATTAAAAATCCGATGCCGAGGTTAAGCCACTGGGGAAGGTCGTTAAGTATTGTAATTGGTCCCATAATTATTGAGTTACTGAGTTAATGAAGGATTGAAGTTTAAATCCAGAGTTTTCTGAAAAACCATGCGAAAAGGAAAGCAGAGCCAAAAATGCCGATCATGGTCATAAATCCGGCTACCGAAAGAACTGCCATTCCCGAGAGCGCTGCACCACTGGTACATCCGCGGGCCAGCTGTGCGCCGTAAACAAAAAACACACCTCCCAGAAAGGCAAACAGCAATCGTTTATCATTCGATATTTTGGGCGATTTTTCAATGCTAAATTTTAAGCGGCCCGAGATTGCTCCCGAAATAAATCCTCCCAGGAACATTCCAAGAACTTCGAGTGCCAGCCAGCTTTTAAGAGGGTGTTCCCCATCCTCGAAATATTTACTATAGTAGGGCGATTCCATGGCGTGTTGGTGGTCAACAGCTTCCACGGCCGCCACCACAGCGTATTTCAGCCCGCCGCTGGCTCCCAGCCCGCGCCCCGAAAAAAACATGGCGCTTAAAAGTACCAGTCCAAGGAGCAATCCTGCCAGATAAGGATTCATGTATTTCATTCTCATCGTAGTAAAAGGTTTTGGTAAAACTTTACCGGTATCACTAAAGACAATTCAAAGGAGTTGATTGTTTTAGGATAACCTTAAATAATTAGCAATAAAGTCTTCAGCGTGGAATTTTCCGTTTAAATGGTTAGCCGCTATTTTAACATTAATAATTAGATTATAAACCAAGACTTTTATAACTTTAGGCATCAAATTTGAGCAACCTCATTTCAAACAAAAAACTAAAAATCATGAAAACCATAACTACACTATTTTTGGTCGTAATTGTGTCCATTTCTGCTTTTGCACAGGATAAAATTATTAAAAAAACAGGAGATGTTTTAAACTGTAAAGTTACTGAACTGGGAGCCGAAGAAGTAAAATATTATTACGACGGAAACGACAAACTTATTTTTGGAATTGATAATGGATTAGTAGATCGTGTTGAATTTGGAACCGGAGAAGTGGTTGAAATTAAGAACAATACATTTGATGATCCAGAGTATTATGCAGATCAATCTAAAAACGCACTGAAAGTAAATTTTTTATCGCCCCTGTTCGGCACGACTGAGTTTGTTTGCGAACGGATTATTAGACCAGGTAGGTCGTGGGAAACAGCATTAGGTATTGTCGGTCTTGGAAACGATATTGATGACATCGATCCGCGTGGTGTTTACGGAAAGTTCGCCTATAAATTTATGCGCGATCCTGATTTCTACATACATAAAATGCATTATTCGCATATTTTGAAAGGAGGATACATTGCACCTGAAATTGCATTGCGTTACATGTCGTACGATGAAGAATATTACGAGTATCATTTCGATAGTTATGCACAGTATCAAACAACATACAGCTCCGGTAGAGACAGTAAGGTAACAATGGCCATAATGCTGAAATTTGGAAAACAATGGGTTTTTGATGATGCCTTTTTGGTGGATTTGTATTGGGGTGTAGGCTATGGTATTGGTGCGGATGATTACGACGGATTGGCGTATGGATTTATTGTTGCACCTGATGATTTTCCGATTGCACTTACAAGCGGTTTACGAATTGGCTGGGTATTTGGCAAGTAAATTCAACAACTTTTGCTTTTAGTTGTTTCAACACAAAAAAGCAACGATGGTATTCGAGATCAGCAAATATTACAAGGGAGTTCGGCCCGGCGTTACACTTCCTTCTCCGTTAATGTTTCATATACTTAAAGAAGAAGGAATGCGCAAAATGGTGAGCGACCATTATGATTTAATTGTGCAGAGTTCGATTAAAGACCTTTTCCCAAAAAATCCGATAAAGTTGGAAAAGGCAAAAGAACACTCGGCAGATTTTTTTATCCAGATTTGCGGAGGCCCCGATTATTTTAACAGGAATCGTGGCAAACCACAATTAAACAGACGACACCAGCCTTTTAAAATAACCGCAGAAGCACGCATCGAATGGTTGAATTGTTACATGCAGGTTTTAGGAAAACTGGATTTGCCTGATGAGGTGCTGAAATCATTTTGGAAATACCTTGATGATTTTTCGAACTGGATGGTGAACAGTTGACAAAGTATAAGTAGAAAGGCAAAAGGAAGAGAATGTAGAATGATGAATAACGATTTTTGATTTCAGATGATAGTGCGTCTTTCGTAATTTATAAAAGTATTCACAGCTTTTTTACCACAGAGAGTACCGAAAGGAAATTACAGAGTTGTGCCGAGTTCGGAAGTTCGAATTCGGAGAATCCAGGATCAAATATCCGGGATCGCAATTTATTAGTTTATCCATCTCTTACATTCTACTGTACATTTAGCGCCCCACCCTGTAATACAAGGCCAGCGAAATTACATTGTTAAATAATCCGTTATGGAAATAATAATTGGTTTCAGATTTATCGCTGCACGGGATAACGGATAATGCAAAACGCAGGTCAACCGATGCATGTTCCAAAAAATCAAACTGGAATCCGACAAAGGGTTGCAGGTCGAATGTATTAAAATCCTGCCGGTCGGGTTCAGGAATTTCACCGTCGCTGTTCACCTCTTTCGAGTGGATTAAAACACCGGGTGCGATACCTCCAATAATCATACTTCTCTCATTGGTTCTAAATGCCATAAAAAGCGGTATATCGATGTACCCAAGGCGCATTACGTATTTATCAATGTCGGGTTGCTTGGGGTTGAAAGACCTTCGCGAACCTTTTTGCGAATATTTTATTTCCATACCGGCCACAATTGCCGGAGCAATATCGGTTTGAACAAAAAGACCGGCTAAAATACCTGCTTTGTGATAGCCTTTCAAATTATCTCCTTCAACTTGAGTTCCGTTAAATCCCGCAATAATTCCTGCATCAAAACGCTGGGCAACAACAAAATTTGTAATTAAAAGAAATCCTATCGCAATAAATATCCGCTTCATTTATATTAGTTTTTCCAGTTCCTCTTTTAAAATCTCAACCCCAATTTCAGCTTTTTTTTCGATATATGTTACATTTTCGCGGTAAACTTC
>DASQBW010000396.1:0-1726 GCA_035635015.1 Draconibacterium sp.
AAACTAAGCCTGTGGCAGAAGTTAAAAAGGAACCAAAACCTCAACCGGCTGCTGCAAGCAATCAGGAGCAACAAAAAACTGTGCCTGTTCAGGATCAACAAAAAGAAAGAGAACAGCAGAGTGAGCGCAATACTCAACCCAAAAGCCAACAAAGACACAGCAACATGGCTAAAGAAGAGAAGCAGAGACCACAGAATAAAAACCAAAATCAGCATCAGGGGCATCGCCAAAAATCTCGTCAGTTCGAGTTTGAAGGTATAATTACCAACACCGGTGTTTTAGAAATTTTGGCTGATGGTTACGGTTTCTTACGTTCTTCGGATTACAATTATCTGAATTCGCCTGACGACATTTATGTTTCACAGTCGCAGATTAAACTTTTTGGATTAAAAACAGGCGATACCGTTAAAGGAACAGTGCGCCCGCCAAAAGAAGGAGAAAAATATTTCCCTTTAATAAAAGTACTTGAAATCAATGGTCGCACACCGGATTTTATCCGCGACCGCGTACCGTTTGATCACTTAACTCCACTTTTCCCGGACGAGAAGTTTAACCTAACCGGTAATGGACATGATAATATATCGACAAGAGTTGTTGATATGTTTGCACCAATTGGTAAAGGGCAGCGTGGATTAATTGTAGCGCAACCAAAAACAGGTAAAACAGTTCTGTTAAAAGAAATTGCCAATGCAATAGCAGCCAATCACCCTGAAGTATACATGATTGTACTGTTGATTGATGAGCGGCCAGAGGAAGTAACAGATATGGCCAGAAGTGTACATGCCGAAGTAATTGCTTCTACTTTTGATGAACCGGCTGATAAACACGTTAAAGTGGCAAACATTGTTCTGGAGAAAGCAAAACGACTAACCGAATGTGGCCACGATGTGGTTATTCTGTTAGACTCGATTACACGTTTGGCACGTGCCTACAATACTGTTCAGCCTGCATCGGGGAAAGTACTTTCGGGCGGGGTTGATGCCAACGCTTTACATAAACCAAAACGCTTTTTTGGTGCTGCAAGAAACATAGAAGAAGGTGGTTCTTTAACCATTATGGCAACGGCACTTACCGAAACCGGATCAAAAATGGATGAAGTAATTTTTGAAGAATTTAAAGGTACCGGTAATATGGAGCTTCAGCTCGACAGAAAATTATCGAACAAGCGTATCTTCCCATCAGTGGATATTCCAACATCAAGTACACGTCGCGAAGATTTGTTATTCTCAAAAGAAGTTCTCGACAAGCTTTGGATTTTGCGCAACTACCTTGGCGATATGAACGCCCTGGAAGCAATGGAGTTTATGAAAACCAGATTGATGCGTACTTCAAGTATCGAAGAATTCCTGGCATCGATGAACGACGGATAAAATAGAAAATTGATAAAATAGAAAAAGCAGGTTCAAAAACTGAACCTGCTTTTTTCGTTTATCAAAGAAAACTCATTTAAAAAAATACCTTGTTATTTCAAACCTTTATTAAAGTTAAACGAATTCGAAGGCTGAATTTGCTCCGATCGCAATATCCGACTTTTTACCGTTTTTGCCCGGTGTTTCGAAACCGGCTCGTAACTTAAATCGATCAGAAACCGGGTAAAGCCATTTTTCTTCAACTTGTTCTTTGATTGAGAGATTGAAACCGGAATTTCAGGGACAATTGAAGTGATACCATTTCTGCGGAAGCGCTGCAACTTTATGTTCATATCATCCACCAGATCATCACTACC
>DASQBW010000397.1:0-14826 GCA_035635015.1 Draconibacterium sp.
CATTAGCATTGACTGGGAACAACCACTAATAGCGCAAGCCGAGGTTTTACGTTTAAACGACAATTATATTGACATTGGCCTTGATCCTAAAGAATCGCCCTATCGTTTAATCGAAGGAAAATTGTTTTTTGAAGTAAATAACGGCGAACAATATGAATGGAAAAGTACTGTTGAATTCGATAAGAAGGGCAAGTATATTGTTCCGCAAACAGGAGAATACGGATGCCTCGGCGAAAATTGGGACGCTTACCACGCTGAACCGACAATGCCTGGCATCGTGCGTTTACATTTTAATTTCAAACGTAAGCCCCAAATTGGGAATTACCTTATCATGAGACATATTCAACCCTCTCACACGGGTATTTACATTCATGAATCTGAAAATATCTCCGTAAACAATTTAAAATTATTTCATGCAGTAGGGACAGGAATTCTGGCGAATAAAAGTAAAAACCTCAACTTCATTCGATACATGGCAATTCCCAATAGTGCTAAAACCCGTTATTTTAGCGGAAGTAGCAAAGGATTGGAAATTGTAAATTGCGGTGGACAGATACTTATAAATAACTGCACATTTCACGGATTAATGGAAGAATCCGCAGAGGTGTTCTCAACAGGTATACGAATTGATGAGATTGTGGATCAAGATCAAATAAAATGCTCTCTTGTAAGCAGGCAGGATATTGGTTTGGAATGGGCAACAAAAGGAGACAAATTGAACTACTTTAGTGTTGGAACGATGACCCTATCCGGCACAAATACAGTTAATGAGGTAGTACCTGTTAATGACACAACTTTTATCCTTCAACTTCAACAAAATGTGCCACAAATGATTAAACCCGGAGATATTCTTAAAAACAGAGAACAGCAACCAGAGCTTACTGTTGAAAACTCCAATTTTAAAAGTTGTAACGGACATAGCCTGCTACTTTCATCAGTAAACAAAGCAACCATTCAGAGTAATAATTTTGAATCAAGTGGCAGTGCTATTTTTATTGGCACCAAAAACAAAAGCAATTACAAATCGGGAATGGTTGCCAATGTTCTAATAACGCGTAACATTTTTTCCTCTTATTGCAATTCCAGCCCGTATTATAATGGAGAAGCGATTATATCGATTTATCCGGAAACTCCTGAGATTGATGAAAATTCTCCTGCCCTATTTCGAAATATCAGCATAGAAAATAATATATTTAATCCATTCGATTACCCGTTACTTTATGCTCAGTGGGTTGAGGATCTATCTTTCGTATCCAATTCGGTAACTCAGAGTTATAATTATTCGCCTTACCATCATAAGCAATATAATTTTAGTTTTATCGATTGTAAAGGAATATCTATTCGTAATAATGATTTTTCGGATAACCTGTTGGGGAAAATTCTATTTTTAAAGAAAACGCCAAAAAACCAATTGGATACTGATTTATCAAATGGCTTTTCAATAGAACAGTACTAAAACCTTATTTGCCACCCTCTTAAAGACTGATGCATTCCGTTAAATAACCTGAATCTTAGCTAAATCCTACCACACCTTATGATAATGTTGTAGTTTTACCTCAGGACGCGAAATCAATACGATTAAAATACTGTGGTGATCCATCTTTGTATGGTTCTACTTTTTCAGTACGCTTTTTTTAAAAGTGGTTTGTAAAATTCAAAACCGTTCATGTTGATGAACGGTTTTTTTATTGTTAGCAGTATTAGCTATTCCCTATTTCAGAGTGGATTAGAATTCGTCAGGGTTAGCACATTTCAATGCTTTTATTAACATAATTACACAATTATAACAAAAAGAAAGGGTAGAACTTAAGGACGCTTTTTGTGATGATTGATAATTTACAAACCCCTTTATACAGAACCAATCAAATTAGAAGTCGTTCTACCCTGTTATACAAACCCTATATTTTTATTTTCCTAATTTGTCTTTACTATTGCAATCGTTATACCAAAAACGCTTAACACCTCATTACTTGCACTTTAAGCGTGCCAAGCCATTTTGGCCCTGATTCACATTGGGACATTATTTTCAAAATTGAACCAAAAATCTAGCTAAACGATACCCGATTCTAGAAATAAACGTGTTTAGAACATTAATCAATCTACATTTCTTATTATTATACTGCGAGGTGGAGTTACATTTTTTTGAAGTAAAAACAAAAGGCAACTCAACAGTTGCCTTTTTGTATATTCTTACGTCCTCGTAAGATGTAAAAGAATTGTGCCTAATTTAAATTGTTTGAGTTAATACTTAAAAGGACAATTAAATTAAATCCTCTCTAAATCTTATCTTCCAAACAAGCAATGGATCATTTCATTCCATTACACTTCTAAATTACGCATTCATTAACACAAAACCTTGAAATACATTGCTATTTCAGACTATTTCAGCAAAGCACCTAATAAACTATCAGCATTTTTAACTTCAATCTTAAGTTGAAAAACTTAAGCTTTGTCATCCTAATTTCTGAAAATTTTATGATAAAATAGTTGTTTCAGGATTAAGCATAAAGAAAGGGCAGTTCAATAACTGCCCTTATTAATGTTAACCCCCAAACACACAATAGGTCTGAACGACCTATCACTAACAAAATAAATAATTCTTTTTTAGTTACACAAATAAATATGCCAATTTTCGCATATTTTCAGCGATTAACTGACATGGCACTCAGTAATCTGTACCTCATGAAAAACCCGATATGGAATTTCCGGGCTTAAAACGCTCTTATATTGATTATTTCGCTCTGTTGCAGACCTATGTTAAATGCTCATTTGTGTTTCTTTTGCAACACGTTCAGAATTCCGAATTTCAGTTTTTAGAATTAATTTGGACAAGACAAGACCATCAATAGATTTTACGGCTTCCGTGTATGACTTAATATCACGCCTTACGCTTATAATGGTAATATCCGGATCGGGATTGTCTACCATCTCATCGTATACAGGCGCACGAAATTCTTTCCGCGGAATTAAAACTTCAATCTCATAATCGTAGGTAAAATCGTTATGGGATGCAAATACAAATTCCAAATCTGTTTTATGGAAACCAGTTCCATAAAGCCTTGCATAACACAAATACACCTTCCCATCCGGCATTCCGAAAAAATGAACGGGATATTGGGTCGGTAAAAATGTCATATACGATTTGTGGATTAACTTGCCAATAGATTTCATAATGTGCAAGTTATAATGGTTTTGTCGCTCGCTAATTTAACTAAAAATGCAATTATAATAACACCTCGATTTTATTGATGTGTTAAAAAATGTTATATCGAATATTAAAATAACGGTAAAAGGAATAGCTATTGACTGCAGGCAATTTTGTTAACAGGAGCTTTAATCCTCTTTACAAACTGCTAATTGGTTGAAGTGTTCAGGTATTTAATGGCTTGTAAAAGCAACTTTTTGTAATCTTCATTTTCGAAAGTACGCTTATCATGTCCTGGTTGTATATACACAATCGTTGATGCATTAAACCTGTTTTCCCAGGCAATATATTCAGCACTTTTTGGATGTCTTGTTCGCAATAGAGGTTTAACTGCATCCAATATTCTAATATTATCGTAAACTTCATCGAAAAAACGTAACTCGCGGAAACCAATTGTTACCGGAGTATAATTTTCGACGTTGCTATATACCCACACATCACTCTCGCTGTGCGACCATTCATCCTCCGGGGTCCTTTTGTTTTCCTTCACAAATCTTCCACCAACAAGCTCCTCGAATGACGACCAGTTTTGATACGACATTAGCGAATTATGTAGGAACAGAAAAGGTTTTCCTTGTTTCGTTAAGCGGATGTAAGCAGCTTTTTGTTCAGCCGTAATATTTTCCCACACGTCGCAGAAAACGAGCACATCAAAATCCTCACCCCGTCCATCAGCAATTGCTCTGTTGGCAGCTGGTTGGGCAAAATGTGTATATTCAACATCTGTCATCTCGTCAAAAATGTAAAAAAACGGAACCGTATCAAACGCTTGCCCTCCTGTTACCAGCAATACCTGAATAGATTGAGCCGAAACAGTACAGGTTAATAAGCCGAATAAAAATAAAAATCCAAGTTTTTTTATCATGTCTTAGTTATTTACAGTTGAAACTTTTTCGTATGTTTTCGGTTCTCTAAAATAACAAATACATTTAAAGATCTATTACCTGAACGTTGTGTAATAAAGAATTCATTGAAAGAAGAAGCATCCCAAATATTAAATTCCTAAAAGCAATGCTTTATTGTAAACAATATTTAGTCTATTTTTGACTTTAACAATTCTATAAAACACATCGCCATGAATAAAAAATTGTTTCAATTTCTTTTCTACCTGTCGCTATTCAACTTTGTATTTATTTCGTGTAATGAGATGGATGATGTTCCAACTCCAGTTACCGGTAACAAATATTTGGTTGAATCCGAGCTACAATCTGAGATTTCAAAAACTTTAATCGACTTATCGATTGCTATTTCAGCCATCCAGCATCCTAAAATAGCAGAATTGCAAGACCTAATCCAATCGGGAGTAAAAGTGTATAAAATTACCTATAAAACTACGTTCGGAGAGGAAACCATTCATGCTTCGGGTGTGGTTGCAATCCCTGATATTGCCGGCGAATACCCGGTAATAAGTTACCAAAACGGAACAAATACAGAGCACAGCAAAGCACCTTCGGTTGACGAAGATAACGACCTCTTCAAAATCCTAAAAATGATTGGATCAACAGGTTTTATTATCGCTCTACCCGATTACCTGGGTTTTGGTCAGTCCGATAATTTGTTTCACCCATACCTGCATCGCGAGTCAACTGTTCAGTCGGTTACCGATATGCTAAGCGCAGTTCGCGAATTTATCGACGATGAAGAAAATGTTGCTTTAAACAACGATCTTTACCTGGCAGGATACTCGCAGGGTGGCTGGACAACTATGCAAGTGCAGCAAGCAATAGAAGCCGATGTATCTTTTCCATATAACCTAAAAGCCAGTGCATGCAGTGCAGGACCTTACAACCTGGTAACACTTAACGATTACGTTGTAAACCAGGAAGAATACGATATGCCTTACTTTCTGGCCTATATTTTTAATAGTTATCTAAAGTTGGGCTTAGAAACTCCTGTTGACGCAGTTTTTCAGGAAGTGTATGCAGGTAAAATTGAAACAATGTTCGATGGCCAATCATCCGGCGAGGTACTGAACGACCAACTTACTACTACCATTGCTAACCTGTTTACACCCGCATATATTAATGGGTGGGAAACTGATGCAAATTACGCTCCGGTTCTTTCAATGCTGGAAGAAAACAGTGTGCCTGATTTTATACCAACTGTTCCAACACGGCTTTATTATGGAACAGCTGATACTTATGTACCACCAATTGTTGCCGAAGAAAAATATGAGGAATTTATTGCCGGTGGCGCATCCACAAACATGGTTCAAAAAATTGAGTTAAGTGGGCTTGATCACACCGGAGGGATTGTACCTGCCGGACTGGCTTCTATTCTTTGGTTTCTTGAAATGGAAAATGCAGAAATGTAACTAAAAATCCAAATTCATATTATAATGCTCGGCTAATCTATCTGCCTCTTTTTTAGTCAACTGAATAACCGATCCATGTTTTGGAGAAGTGAAATTTGTTGTTTTCATGACTCCTTCATTAAAATGACCAATGTCTGTAAAATGGACAAAGTCGTTCGTTTCAACAAAACCAAAGTTATTTGGATTAATACTAAAAATATCATACATCAGTACATATTTATCACTATCAATACGTTTCCATACATTAGGTGCTTCGCATGCTCCCGGCTCTTTATCAATCCACTCCGGATTATATTCATAATCACGGTTAATGAAGTTTGAAAAAGCCATTTTTATTCCTCCCGGTTGTTCCTGAGCTACATACATCATACAATAGCGTCCATCCGGCATTTGTGAAATATCAGCATCAAGCACCTGAATATTTTCATCAGGGTATTCAAAAAGTAACTCTGGCTCAGTAATCAATTTAGTAAAGTCATCATCCGTGTATGCATAATACATTTTAGTAAGCCCATGCCCCATTCGCATTGTAAAATAAATCATCATTTTATCTTCTTCCGGATCATAAATGGTTTGAGGTGCCCAGGAACATCCCATTTCTTCATAACCGTCAAAAGCATTCTCAAAAATAAAATTATTATGAGTCCAGTTGATCAGGTCAAAAGATTTCATTAGAACAAATCCCCGGTTGTTCCCCCAATCGTATTCTTCCTGGGGGCGCTCCCATGTTGTTTCCCGCAGCCCCATTTGCCAGGCAAAAACGTGTAAGTCGGTCATGGCTACATAAAATGCACCATCCGGCCCTCTTGTGATATGAGGATCACGAATTCCTTTCTGACTGGCAATGGTATCACCAGCAATTACAGGTTCTCCATTATTTACAGCGGTAAACGTATAGCCATCTGTACTTAATGCAAAATAAAGGCTTTGGCTTGGATCTTTAAAATAGGTTAATAAATAGGCCTCCCTTTTTTCATCTTCGCTTTTTGGATTAGACTTTTGGTTTGAACAGGATGTGAGAATAAACAGGAGGAAAATGGCCGTGATTAATTGATTAAAACGTTTCATGTATATTATTTATTGATTGTTAAGTTTCTCGAGGTTACTATTCGCTACCTCTCAACATCGTTTTATCAACTTTTATTCGTTAAGTTAAATATGATTCTTGATATTCGTATCCAAATATTAATGCTATTCTTTTGCCAATACAACAAACGAATGAAATAACATAATGCCCGAATTTACATTATTTTCTTCATTCCTCATACGGTTTAATCATACCTTAATTGATAATTACTTTCTCAACTTCTTGTAAGATGTATTAGAAAAGATGGCTATAATTCACAAAACCTATTAATTTGCCTGGAAATAATATGTGAGTAAGATTCTTGATTTATATTAGAAATAGGAGCACAAAAAAAATCCCACTTGCGAAAAACAGGATCTCTTATTACAATGCCTTTTGGTTATCAACAAGTAACATCAACTTCTACCAACTCCCCTTCCAGCGAGAAATCGGATGCCGAAGTAATCTTGATATCGGTAAACTGCCCGATCATTGCTTTATCGTTGCAGGCAAAACGAATAGTTAATTTTCCTTCGGTATACGATGTAAGAAAACCTTCTTTACGGTCTTCGCCGCGCACCAGAACACGCAAAGTTTGTCCAACCAAACTTTCGTTGTATGGTAAGTTGTGTTTGCGCAAATCTTCAGTTAGCTGATGGAGGCGTCTTTTTTTCTCTTCCAGCGGCACATCGTCTACCCAACGATGACTGGTTGCTCCCGGACGAGGTGAGTAAATAGCGGTATACGACATGTTGAATTTAAACTCGTCGAAAGCTTTACGTGTATTTTCAAACTGTTCTTCAGTTTCACCCGTAAATCCAACAATTACATCGGTAAATAATGTTGCCTGTGGAATAATTCTTCGGATGGTTTCTACAATATGACGGTATTTTTCCAAGTTGTGTTTGCGGTTCATACGCATCAACACTTTGTCGTCGCCACTTTGCATTGGCAGATGAATCTGTTTTCCCAAAACGGGATACTCAGCAATCACCTCAATCACTTCATCGGTCATATCACGCGGGTGCGGCGAAGTGAAGTACAACCAGAATTCTTTATTCACGCGTTTTCCCAGTTCTCCAATCTCGCGTAACAATTGCGGAAAAGTCAATTCCTCGCCTTTTTTATCCAATCCGTAGGAGTTTACGTTCTGCCCCAACAGCGTAATCGATTTATAGCCCTGCGCTACCAACAAAGCCACTTCGGCAATAATATCTTTTGATGGGCGCGACACCTCGCGACCACGTGTATATGGAACGGCGCAGTACGTACAGAATTTATCACATCCATTCTGGATTGGAATAAAAGCCTCGAAATTAGATTGATAATGCGGTTGCACATTCCAGAAATCTTCGATGTTCTCGTTATGCGGATCAATGCCTACATTCAGATGTGTTGGTGTTGTAATGCCGTAACTGCTTATCATTTTTGGCAGCTCGGGCAAATCTTTCATCTGAAAAGTAATATCGAAAAGTTTCAGAAACTTTTCGTGATCATCGGGCAAAATACACCCCGAAATAAAAGTAACCAGGTTTTTGTTGTTCTTCCACTTATTCCATTTATGAATGCGTGAATACACTTTATCGATGGCTTTCTGACGTACCGAGCACGCCAAAATACCAATCACTCCTGCCTCCTCCTCGTTGTCAGTCCACTGGTATCCGGCTTTGTCAAGAACCGAGATCACCCGCTCACTATCCGACATATTCATCTGACACCCTAAGGTTACTACGTGATATTTCATTCTGTCTATCTATTTTGCTTCTGTTTCACCCTTCTGGCTTCGTTCCTCAGCCATCTCCCCTCGAGGGGAGAATTAAAAGAGGGGTGATTTCTGTTCCCTGCTAATTACAGGTTTATATATTTAAAAGTATACTTCGCTATAAATGTTCGAGGTCGGAATACCTTTTTCCGACAAAATATCGAACACTTCATATATCATCTCGCTGTTTCCGCATAGAAAACAGTTTGTATTTTTATCTATTGTCTCCGTTTTTAAAAAATCGGTTACCCTTCCGTGGAAGTTTCCTCCTTTTTCACCTGAAGTGCACAAAGTTACCTTTTCTTTATTAAAGTCGCTATGATCGTAGGCTTCTTCCGTTTTGCGTACACCGTGTACCATTTTGTAATTCAGCTGCGGATGCGTTTTTACAAAACCATGAAACGGGCTAATTCCTGTTCCGGTGGCGATAAATAAAAATTGCTGCACCTGAAAACTTTGTGGATCGAACTTAAAAAATCCAAACGGACCATCCACATCAACCCAATCACCGGCTTTCAGCTTTTTCAATATCGACGATACTTTTCCGCCGTCCACTTCGCGAACCAAAACTTCCAGATAATCGTCGTTCTCTCCACTGTAAATAGAATATTCGCGCCTATCCACCGCTCCTTTTGTTCCGAGCAATACAAACTGCCCGGTTTGGAACTCCATCCCATTTCGCTCGAACCGGATTACAAATGTTGAATCGGTTAAATGCCTAACTTGCGTTACTTTATGCTTCTTCAATTATTAAGACCTGTTCTAAATAAATCGTTGCAAAAGTATAAATAATTGGCAAATCTTCAAGATGTGAGCTATTTACAATTCCGAGAATGGCAACTGGGCAGTAAAAAAAGGGATTCTGAATCCAGAATCCCTTTGCGAAACCACCTCAATTTACACTAGTTGAATACCTCTTCCTCCTGTTGGTAACCTTCTGAAATAACCGTTAACTTAAGATTTTCTTTATTAACGATCATCCCGTCATGAAATACTGTAGGCACCAGAATTTCTCCGTTACTCACTGTCTGATAAGTATTTTCACCATTTTCGCCACGTGCCAGTTTAAAAGCCAGATCGGCAGCCGTTGCCGCCAGCTTTTCGTAAGGTTTATATACCGTACAGGTTTGATTTCCGGCAACGATTTCACGTAAGTTACGTAAATCGGCATCCATTCCTGCCAATAATATTTGACCTTCCTTCCCCACTTCTGACTCAGCGCGTATTACTCCCATTGCCATTTCATCATTACCGGCAATAATAGCGTCAACATCAGGGTACTCTTCTAATATCTTTTTTGCATGTGCATAACCTTCGTCTTCATCCCAGGCATTGGTAAATTCATTATATACAATATCAATATCGCCACGCTCTACCAATGGTTGCAACACATTACGCTGTCCCAGGTAAAGTAGCTGACTGTTATTATCACTGAGTGCTCCTCCAATCAACGCATATTTTCCTTTAGGTTTTATAGTGGTTAAATAATCTGCCTGTAATGCTCCTATCTCGACATTATCAGTTGATACATAAAAATCCAGCTTACAGTTTTTTATTAATCGATCGTACGAAATAACTTTTACATTGCTTGCATGAGCAGCTTCAACAATAGCTGCAGCGGCAAACTGATCAACGGGTACTACCACTAACACGTCAATCCCGTTGGCGAGCAGTTCCTTTGCCTGAGCCAATTGTATGTCGGCATCATTATTGGCATCCATAACTTTCACTGTTCCTCCAAGATCCTGAACATCTTTTACAAAATAGTCCCGATCATTTTCCCAACGTTCTCTATTTAAGGAATGAATCAGAAAACCAACTTCAACAGCTTCGTCATCAGTATTACAACCAGTAAAGAGAGATACGGTAAGAAAAATTGAAATGATTATCGCAATTCTGAATTTCATAATATTGAATTTAATTATGTTCTATTCAATTTACGAAATACAAGCAGATAGGTTAACTCATTAATTTATTAAATTCCATTGTTTTACAACATCAAAAATAATGAAACCTTTTGGTGCCTTCATTTAAAACTTTTGAATTTCTTCGTATAATTTTTGAAGCGGCAATCCCATCACATTGTAAAACGAACCTTCAATGTGTGATATACCAATTGATCCAATCCACTCCTGAATACCATATGCACCGGCCTTATCATACGGATTAAAGGTTTTGATATAATAGTCAATTTCAGTTTTGGTCAGCTGCTTAAAAAGAACCTTGGTTAATGACGAAAATACGACCGTCTTTTTTTCAGAACTAAGGCAAACACCAGTAATAACATCGTGCATATTACCACTCAATGCGCTTAACATCTGAAAAGCATGTTCATAATCTGCCGGTTTTCCCAACACCAGATCGTTCAAAACTACAATGGTGTCGGCTGTTATCAACAAATCTTTATTGTTCAATTCACCGATAAATGCTTTTGCTTTCATTTCGGCCAGGTAACCTGGAATTTTTACAGGAGAAATCTCTGCCGGATAACTCTCATCTACATCTTTGGTTATAACCTGAAATTCAATTCCCAATGATTTTAGCAGCTCCTGCCGCCGCGGAGATTTTGAAGCAAGTATGAAGTTATAATCGGGTATCCAATTCATCTCAGAATGCTCTTGAATTTAGCATTTTATGCGAATACCATTTGTGCTGTGCTTTTAAGGCCTGCTCAATTACATCGCGCACACAGCCTTCACCTCCATTTTTATCTGAAATGTATTTTGATATATCTTTAATATCACTAACAGCATCTTTTGGGCAGGTTGGTAAACCCACTGCTTGCATAATGCGGTAATCAACCAGATCGTCGCCCATAAAAAGTACATCTTCAGGTGCTACGTTCACTTTTTCCAGGAAATCGTTTAAACAGGCTACTTTGTCTCTGGCTTTATCGTAAAAGTGCTCAACACCCAGTTTTTCGTAGCGCAATCTAACGCGCTCTATGTATCCTCCCGTAATAATTGCAATAGGATAACCTGCCTTTAACGCAGTTCTTATCGCAAATCCATCTTTAACATTGGCGGTTCTTATCGGATCGCCATCCTCATTAAGAGGCGAGACATCTTTTGATAAAACTCCGTCAACATCGAATACAAAAGCTTTTACACGGGTAAGTTCTTCTTTAAAAAACGACATTCTTATTCTTTTTGCTGGTGATGCTCAAAAATACTCTTTGAAATTGAATTGTACAATTCCTGTAAATCGGGCATTTCTTTTAATTCGTTCAGGTGGGTGTTTATAATGTTTTCATCAAAACGTATAGCCGGCCCTGTTTGTGCTGCTTTAGGATGCATTTCCTGCATTTTTTGAGCGGTTTCTAAAATTAATGGTCGTAAAATTTCAAACGACAGGTCCTTACTTTCCAAGAATTTAGCCGCCATTGCATAACAATGATTGGCAAAATTGCACGCAAATACGGCAGCAATGTGCAGGCTTTTTCTTTTTTCAGAATCCAGTACAGTCACTGATTCTGAAATAGTGTGAGCCAGATCTTTCAGAACCTGCAAATTTTGCTCTGAGTTCGATTCAACAAAAATGGGAATTACCTTAAAATGAACACTTCTGTTTTTTGAGAAGGTTTGTAATGGATAGAAAACACCGTAGTTTTTAGCGTATATATTCAATAGGTTCATTGGCAGACTACCCGAACAATGTACCAGCAATTTACTGCCAAACTTTATCTGGTTTAATACCTGATTAACAGCTGTATCTTTTAATGCAACAAAATAAATATCTGCATCTTCAGTAATTTTCTCAATGTAGTTGGTATAACAACTTTGTAAACGATCAGCCAGCTGTTTGGCCGAATTTTCTGTGCGACTATACACCTGAATTATCTCATGTCCCCGCTTTTTCAATTCAATTGAAAGATGCGTTGCAACATTACCGGCTCCAATAAAACAGATTTTGTATTTTCTCATTGTTGCAGCTCTTGAAAGGTGAAATTTTTAATTTCTTCAGGCGAATGCCATAAAAATAAGCAGTAAAAAAAACAGAAGAATGAAAGCCCAATGTGCGTTTCGAGGTTTGCGTCTCCAAAATTTGCAACTCCCATAAAAACAAGAAATATCCAGAACAATAAGTTCTTCTGATGCCCTTCTTTAAAAACAGGTATTAATAGCATACACATTATAAATACAAATCCCAGAATCCCAAACTTCACCATATAATTTAAGTATTGATTATGCGATGATCGTTGATTCTCCTCTTTTAATTTTGAATTGATCTGTTCATAAGCTTTTGCATATTTATTCTTCCAGTTTCCTGTGCCAATTCCAATCCAAAAATTCTCCTTTATCAGCACAAGAGAAGCTTTTACAAACTCAATACGTTGCGAAAGTGACTGACCGTTTGGATTCCCGTATGATTTATACCGGTCATATTCCCAAATAGTCTCATAGATACGCGGATATAATGAGTACTTTTTGTCTATATAAATATGATTGGCTATTCCTTGTTCAATTGCCAGTATATCTTTTTCTGCTAATTTACTAACGCCAACGCTATCCTTTTTTAAACCCTTACTGGTAAGGTAACGGATCAAGGTTGACTTATAATAAAAACCGTTTTTATCACGAGTATCAAAATCGTACTTACTTCTTTTATTCCACTCCGAACGCAATTCTTCCATACAGATATAACTATATACCCAATTGCCATTTTCCTTATCATCAGATGTGAAATTAAAAGTATACATATTGCCTGAAGCTGTAAATTTTTCAACCTGTTCAGGATTTAGTTTTTCGATGTCATAAAAATTATCCCATACAGATTTTGTATAGCTAATTGGAGCAACAATTACGAGTGCTAATAAAAGAAAAAGTAAATAACTCATTTTTCTTTTAGCCGAAAAGAGATAATACATAGCAAAAAAGCCTATAGCACCAATAAAAGCAATGATTCCTGTTATTGACTTTAAAATAAAAAGAAACGCAATCAAGCAAACTATCGCTAAAATGGTGATTCCTATATATGTTGAATTCTTCCTAATCCGTTCATCATTTACAATAAGAAAGAAGCCGCTAAAAATGGCCAGGATAACCTGAAATGTGTACCTTATATGTGAAACCAGAGTTATCTTTCTAAAATCTGAAATATTAAATTCTGATTTGAATATAAAACGCACAATGGCAATTAAAGCTCCTAAAGTAACAGCAATACAAAAAACCTTTACAACATTATAAAAACGTTTTTCCGGTAATTTGGGCGACAGTGCCAAAGCTATTGGGAGTACAATCCAGAATGCCACCTTTTTTAATTCGTAGAATGCCAATGACAAATTCTTAGTATGTAGCATTCCTAAAAGGTAAACTCCAAAAATGGCAACGATAAGAAATACCATCCTTCTACTTCTCAATGATTCTTTTATAGCAGCCCAGGATTGAAGTAAAACGGCCTGTAAAAAAAGTATTGCAGCTGCTATACTAATAAAAGCTTCTGAAAAGGGTAGTACAATTACAAATAGTAAAAGGCTATAGACAAAGCTCTTTTCTCGTAATTCTGTAGTGATATTTTTCGGACTCATGTAGCCAGGTTGCAATTCAATGTAATAAACGGCACAGAATTAATAATATTTGCTGATAACCGCAATTTTTTGCATAAAAAAAGCCTGTGCTCAAAAGAACACGGGCTTTGGATAAAATTGGCAGCGACCTATGCTGACGATCCCGACGTTCCGGTCGGGATGATCAGCACCCCGACAAACTATGTTTCGTCAGGTTGCAAAATTCTGATATTCATCATCAGAAGCTCTCCCGCTTTGTTCCATAAAAAAAGCCCGTGCTCAAAAGAACACGGGCTTTGGATAAAATTGGCAGCGACCTACTCTCCCACTTTTACGCAGTACCATCGGCGCTGACGGGCTTAACTTCTCTGTTCGGAATGGGAAGAGGTGGTACCCCGTCGCTATAGCCACCTAAAATCTTTCGTTCGTCAGTCCTGACATTCATCGTCAGGGCATTTCCCTACATGGGGAGACAAACTTCATGGCTTACTTTCTTAACTCTCGTTAGAAAATACCAATAAAATATTTTAGCAGTTGGGAAGAGAGTACAAATTCTCAATACAAGGACAAACTAATTGTAGAAAGTCTTCGGGCAATTAGTACTGCTCGGCTTTGATGTCACCATCTTTACACCTGCAGCCTATCAACGTAATAGTCTCTTACGGCCCTCAATGGAAATCTCATCTTGAGGTGAGCTTCGCGCTTAGATGCTTTCAGCGCTTATCTCATCCACACATAGCTACCCTGCAATGCAGCTGGCGCCACAACAGGTACACTAGCGGTATGTCCAACGCGGTCCTCTCGTACTAGTGTCAGGTCCTCTCAAATTTCCTACGCCCACAACAGATAGGGACCGAACTGTCTCACGACGTTCTGAACCCAGCTCGCGTGCCACTTTAATGGGCGAACAGCCCAACCCTTGGGACCTTCTCCAGCCCCAGGATGTGACGAGCCGACATCGAGGTGCCAAACC